>NZ_JBFTSF010000015.1:0-83914 GCF_056399905.1 Cupriavidus sp. 01L46 | reverse complement strand
CCTGACCCACACTACCGTCTCGCCACCTCGCGCTCCACTGCGGGGACGGGGCGCGTTCATACCATCTTTTCTTTACGAGTAAAGAAAAGTGACATCTCACACGTTCCAAAACGGCCAACCCCGTACAGCCGCGCCAGCAGCTAGAAGCAATAAAACCCCACCCATAAGAGGCACCCCCGCGTCAGCGGGCCACCACCACCACCACCACTTCAGTCAATCCTGATTTCAATCAATCCTGATATCCGCCGCCTTCACCACCTTCGCCCACTTCACGATCTCGCTGCGCTGGAACTCGGCAAACTCCCCGGGCGACATCCCCGATGGCTCCATGCCCAGCTTCTCCAGCCGCGCCTGCATGTCCGGCGTCTTGATGATCGCCGAGATCTCCTTGTACAAGCGGTCCACGATCGGCTTGGGCGTATTGGCCGGCGCGAAGATGGCTTGCCAGGATTCCAGCTCGTAGCCGCTGACGCCGGCCTCGGCCATCGTCGGTACATTCGGCATGCTCTTGATGCGCCTGGCGGAAGTTACCGCCAGCGCCCGCAGCTTGCCCGAGTCGATATGCTGGGCCGCCACCACGGTCGTGTCGAACATCATCGGCACCTGCCCCGCCATCACGTCCTGGATCGCCGGGCCGCTGCCCTTGTAGGGAATGTGCGTGATCTTGATGCCGGCCAGGCTCTTGAACAATTCACCGGCCAGGTGCTGCGAGGTGCCGTTGCCGGCAGAGGCGAAGGCGAGCGTATCCGGCTTGGCCTTGGCTTCGGCCACGATGTCCTTCACCGTCTTGAACGGGCTGCCGGCGCTGACTACCAGCACATTGGCATTGGTGCCGATCAGCGTGATGGGGGCGAAGGACTTGACCACGTCATACGGCATCTTCGGGTACAGGCTGGCATTGATCGCGTGCGAGCTGATGGTGCCGCCGAGGATGGTGTAGCCATCGGGCGCGGCCTTGGAGGCGTAGTCGGAGCCGATATTGCCGCCAGCGCCGGGGCGGTTCTCCACCACCACGGTGGTGCCGAGCGCCTGGCCCAGGCGCTGGCCGATCAGGCGCGCCAGGGTGTCGGTGGTGCCGCCGGGCGGGAACGGCACCACATAGGTGATCGGCTTGCTGGGCCAGCTGGCCTGGGCGGATGCGCTCAGCGGGAGGGCGGCGGCAGCCAGGGTCGCCGCGGCGGCCAGCAGCGCTAGGGCTTGGCGTTTCATGGGGTTGGGTCTCCTTGGTTCTTATTGGGATGGTGAAGCGATGATGAAGCGATGGCGGGACGCTAGTTAAGCGCTAGTGGATCTCCGGCTCGCCGTCCTCCGGGGCATCGACCGGTTCCAGGAAATCAAAGTCGCAGCCCTTGTCCGCCTGGCTGACGTGGCGCAGGTAGAGCTTGCCGTAGCCGCGCTCGAACTTGGGCACGGGCGCGACCCAGGCGGCGCGGCGGTGCGCCATCTCTTCGTCGCCGATCAGCAGGTTGAGCTTGCGGGCCGGCACGTCCAGCTCGATCAGGTCGCCGTCGCGCACGAAGGCGAGCGGGCCGCCCACATACGATTCCGGCGCCACGTGCAGCACGCACGCGCCGTAGCTGGTGCCGCTCATGCGCGCATCCGAGATGCGCACCATGTCGCGCACGCCTTGCTTGAGCAGCTTCTGCGGAATCGGCAACTGGCCCCATTCCGGCATGCCGGGCGCGCCTTGCGGGCCGGCGTTCTGCAGCACGATCACGCAGCTGGCATCGATATCCAGCTCTGGGTCGTCGATGCGGGCCGCCATGTCGTTGTAGTCGCGGAACACCACGGCGCGGCCGGTGTGGCGCAGCAGGTCCTGCTGCGCGGCCGGGGGCTTGATCACGGCGCCGTCCGGGGCGAGGTTGCCGCGCAGCACGGCCAGCCCGTCGCTGGCCACCAGCGGCTTGTCGCGCGGGCGGATCACGTCGTCATTGAACACGCGGGCGCCTGCCAGGTTCTCGCCGAGCGTGCGGCCATCGACGGTGAGCGTGCCGGTATCGAGCAGGTCGCCCATCTGCGCGAGCATCGCGCGCAGGCCGCCGGCGTAGTAAAAGTCTTCCATGAGGTACTGGCCCGACGGACGGATATTGGCCAGCACCGGCGTGCTGCGCGCCAGTTCGTCGTAGCGATCCAGCGATAGCGCATGGCCGGCGCGGCGCGCCAGCGCGATCAGGTGGACGATGGCGTTGGTGGAGCCGGACAGCGCCAGCGCGGTGCGCACGCCGTTGTCGATGGCGGCGGGCGTGACGATCTCCGACGGCTTCAGGTCTTGCCACACCATCTCGACGATGCGCCGGCCCGACAGCGAGGCCATTTGCGCATGGCGCGAATCCGGCGCGGGAATCGACGAGGCGCCGGACAGGCACATGCCGATGGCCTCCACCACGGCCGTCATGGTCGATGCCGTGCCCATTGTCATGCAATGCCCCGGCGAGCGCGCGATGCCGTCTTCGATGCCTTGCCAGTCCTGCTCGGTGATATTGCCGGCGCGCAGCTCGGCCCAGTACTTCCAGGTATCCGAGCCGGAGCCCAGCGTCACGCCGTTCCAGTTGCCGCGCAGCATCGGCCCGGCCGGCACGAAGAGGGTGGGCAGGTCCATCGCCAGCGCGCCCATCAGCAAGGCGGGCGTGGTCTTGTCGCAGCCGCCCAGCAGCACGCAGCCGTCCGCTGGGTAGGAGCGCAGCAGTTCCTCCGTCTCCATCGCCAGCAGGTTGCGGTAGAGCATGGTGGTGGGCTTCTGGAACGGCTCGGACAGGCTCATCGCCGGCATCTCCACCGGGAAGCCGCCCGCTTGCCAGATGCCACGCTTGACCTCTTCGGCGCGCTGGCGGAAGTGGCTGTGGCAGGGGTTGATGTCGCTCCAGGTGTTGATGATGGCGACAACCGGCTTGCCGGCGTAGTCGGCGCGGCTGTAGCCCATCTGCGCGGTGCGCGAGCGGTGGCCGAAGGCGCGCAGGTCGTTGGCGCCGTACCAGCGGTGGCTGCGCAGCTCCTCTGGCCGCTTGCGGGGCCGGTCTTGCGGCTTCTTGCCTGCGGGGTTTGTGGACATGGGCTGTCTCCTCTGATCGGTAGCGTCGTGGCGACGTCTGCTTTTTTTTTGTCTGGCCCCGGCGGGCGGCCGTCCTGCTTCTCCAGCGCCGAAGACAGCAGATGATAGCGCTGTCATTTGTCGCCCACAACGCATGCGTGCTCGGGGTTAACCCGTCGCGCGCCCCGGCATCGCAGCCCGCGGCGCGGCGCGGGCGCTATCATGGCGCCCATGCCGGCCCTGCGCGCATCCGGCTTTCTTTGCTTCCTTGACCACATTCATGGCCTCATCCCGCAAGCCAACCGCTCCTCGCGCCAGCCCTGGTTCTGCCCTTTCCACCGCGCCCACGCCAGCCCCTGCCGGCCGCGCCACCGGCAGCGTCACGCTGGCTGACGTGGCCAAGATCGCAGGCGTTTCGCCGATCACCGTGTCGCGCGTGGTCAACCAGCCCGGGCTGGTCGCAGCGGGCACCGTGGCGCGCGTGCAGGAGGCCATCCAGCGCACCGGCTACGTGCCCAACCTGCTGGCCGGCGGCCTGGCCTCGCGGCGCAGCCGGCTGATCGCGGCCATCGTGCCGACCATCGCCAACTCGATCTTTGCGGACACCATCCAGGCGCTGACCGACCGATTCTCGCAAGCGGGCTACCAGATGATGCTGGGCTTGTCCGGCTATGCCGCCACGCGCGAGCAGGACCTGCTGGCCGCCATCCTCTCGCGCCGCCCGGACGGCATCGTGCTGACCGGCATCGCGCACACCGCCGACACGCGCCGGCGCTTGCTGGCCGCGCGCGTGCCGGTGGTGGAGACCTGGGACATCACGCCCACGCCGATCGACATGCTGGTGGGCTTCTCGCACGAGAAGGTGGGCCAGACGGTGGCCGAGTTCCTGTATGCGCGCGGCTATCGCAAGCCCGCCATCCTGTCGGCCAGCGACCAGCGCGCCGAGTCGCGCCGCCTAGGCTTTCTCGACGCGTTCGGCCGCCACGGCATCACGGAAGTGCCGAGCAGCATCGTGCCCGCGCCATCCAGCCTGGGACTTGGCCGCGAGGGGCTGGCGCGGCTGCTCGATGGCGGCGCGCAGCCGGACGTGGTGTTCTGCAGCTCGGACACGCTGGCGCAGGGCGCGCTCTCGGAAGCCCGCGCGCGCGGGCTGACGGTGCCGGAGCAGCTCGCGGTGATGGGCTTTGGCGATCTCAACTTTGCCGCGCATACCTATCCGGCGTTGTCGACGGTGCGCATCGACGGCCCGGCCATCGGCCGTACCGCCGCCGAATGCCTGCTGGCCCGCATCGACGGACGCGAAGTGGGGGAGCGCATCATCGACCTGGGATTCGAGGTCATCCAGCGCGAGAGCGCCTGACGCCTGAGCCTGGGCGCTGCCCTGCGGCGCGGCGCCGGACGCGTTATGATTGCGCTACCATCCAACGCTGTATTTCTTCCCTCGCCTCGCATCCATGTCCCAAGCCACGCTTATCCAGATCGGCTCGCTCGCGCCGCAGATCAATTCCCGCCTGCGCGAGCAGTACCAGGCCGTGCCGCTGTGGGAGCAGCCCGAGCCGCTGGCGTGGCTGCGCGAGCACGCGCAGCAGGCGCGCGTGGTGGTCACATCGGCGCGCCACGGCATCACCGCCGAGGCCATCGCGGCCATGCCCAGGCTCGCAGCCATCGTGAGCTTTGGCGTCGGCTATGACTCGATCGCGCTGGACGCGGCCCGCGCGCGCGGCATCCAGGTCAGCAACACGCCCGACGTGCTCAACGATTGCGTGGCCGACCTCGCCTTCGGCCTGCTGCTCGACACCGCCCGCGGCATCGCCCATGGCGACCGCTTCGTGCGCGCCGGCAAGTGGGGCAAGGACAACTTCCCGCTGACCACCCGCGTCTCCGGCAAGAAGCTCGGCATCCTGGGCCTGGGCCGCATCGGCGAGAAAGTGGCGCAGCGCGCCACTGGCTTCGGCATGGACATCGCGTACCACAACCGCCGGGCGCGCGCCGGCGCGCCGTGGCGCCACGAGCCGGACCTGAAGGCGCTGGCAGGCTGGGCGGATTTCCTGGCCGTGACCTGCGTGGGCGGCCCCGAGACCGAAGGGCTGGTATCGGCCGAAATCATCGAGGCGCTGGGCCCCAAGGGCATCCTGGTCAATGTGTCGCGCGGCAGCGTGGTGGACGAAGACGCGCTGGTGGCGGCCTTGCGCGACGGCCGCCTCGGCGGGGCCGGGCTGGACGTGTTCCGCGCCGAGCCGGAAGTGCCCGAGGCGCTGTTCGCGCTGGACAACGCCGTACTGGCCCCGCACGTGGCCAGCGGCACGCATGAAACCCGCGCGGCCATGGCCGGGCTGGTGTTCGACAACCTCGATGCGTTCCTTGGCACCGGCAAGGTGATCACGCCGGTACTCTGACGCGCTGGCAGGCCTCGCCCGCGCACGGCGCCGGTCCTATACTGGATCAGGCGGTGGATCAGGCGCCCGCCGCCCCGGCGGCGCCATCTCACCCTCGCGCGTCAGGAGGCAATGATGGGACGAAAATATATCGATTGCCGCGAGTTTCCGAGCGAGTCGAAGTGCACGGTGGCATTGAGCGCCGACACCGAAGACGAACTGCTCGAAGTCGCGGTCCAGCATGCGGTGCAGGTGCACCAGCACCAGGATGGCCCCGAACTGCGGCAGATGCTCAAGGGGGCATTCAAGGATGGCTCGCCGCCCGCGTGAGCACGGGAACGCTGGAACGCTGGAACGCAGGCCGCCGCCTGGCGAGGGCGGTGACCTGCCGTCCAGGTTCAGGCTCAGGTTGATGTTGGGTTTGAAGTGGCCGCTGTAGCCATCACGTCAAACACATGCGCTATCCTCACCAGCGTCAACGTCCGCCACCCAGCCACGCTCAATGAAAACCATCTACCTCGCCGGCTTCGACGTATTCCGCAAAGACGCCATCGCCTACGGCGAGACCCTCAAGGCCCGCTGTGCCCATTACGGCTTCCTTGGCCTCTATCCCCTCGACAAAGCCGCCCCGGCCGGCCTTTGCGGCCCCGACACCGCGCGCTGGATCTACGAGGCGAACATCAACCTGCTGCGCCGCGCCGACATGGTGATGGCCAACCTGGACGATTTCCGCGGGCCGGGCGAGCCGGACTCGGGCACGGCATTCGAAGTGGGATTCGCGATTGCGCTGCAAAAGCCGGTATGGGGCTACAGCAGCGACCGCGGCACGTTGCTGGACCGCGTGGCCGTTGCCGCCGATGAAACGCACGGCAAGGGCGAGCGGCTCGATGCGCGCGGCTTCGTGGTGGAGGATTTCGGCCTGGGCAAGAACCTGATGCTGGCCTGCTCGGCCAAGCTGGTGGCGGGAGACGCCGAGGCCTGCCTGGCGGCCATGGCCGAGTCGGAGCGGCGGCGCAGTTGCCGGGGCGCGTCGGCGCCGGCGGAGGATTGATTCCGCCGCGGGCGGGACCTGCGTCCCGCCGCGCCGCTACTTCGCCGCTACTTCGCCGTGCTTCGGCGCAGTGTTTCCACGCCGGCCGCGATATCGTCCGCGGTGCTTGCCACGATCTGGCGGTAAGCCGCCACGACACCGTCCACCGCGCCCGGCGCGGGCAGCTCGGCCTGCGTGCGGCCGGCCTTGACCTTGCCGTCGGGCAGGCGGCGCACGGTCCAGTTGATGACGGCGCCGGCCCGCTGGCCCACGTCGGCGTCCAGCCGCACCACTTCGGTGGTGATGCGGAACACGGGCGCCACTTCCGACAAGCCTTGCTGGTAGGTGTCAACCGCACCTAGCCTGGCCTGCAGCTGTTGCGACAGCGCGTCGCGCAGCTCGTCCGGCAGCGGCGCGGACCAGCGCGACAGGTCCAGCAGCTTGAGCGCGTTGCCATCCTTGCCGTCACGCACCACCAGCTGTGGCCGGTTGAGGCGTTCAGGCACGCGCACCGGCGCAACCTCGATCCACACCGGCTGCGCCTGCGGAGCCCGCGCCGGCGCGGCGGCCTGTCCTTCGGCGCCGGCGGCGGCAGCGGGACCCTGGGCCAGCGTGTAGTAGCGCGGATCGGGCGAGGCGCAGCCCGCCAGCAGCGCGGCGCCAAGCGCGAGGGGCAGCAACAGGCGGTGGCGGGTCATCTCTATGCGGGTCATCATCATTTCTCCGGCTTGCCGCGCACCAGCGCTTCAGGGTGGCGTTCCAGGTATTCGGTCAGCGTGCGCAGCGACACCGCGGTGCGCGTGAGCTCCTGCATCATGCGGCGCGTGTCTTGCTGCAGCGGGGCATCCGAGGCGAGCGTGCCGTTGGCTGCGTTCAACGTCTTGCGCGCATCCTGCAGCGCGGCCAGCACCTGGGGCGCCACGTCGCCGTTGAGCTGGGCGACCAGTTTGTCGGCGCTGGTCATCATGGTGTTGAGCGTGGCCATCGACGTGCGCAGGTCCTGGCCGATCTGCTCGAACGGCACCTTGTCGATCTTGTTGACGATATCGCCCAGCTTGGCCTGCAACTCGTCGAACGCGCCCGGCGTGGTAGCCAGTTCAGGCATGGTGCCATCCAGGTTGACGTTGGCCGGCGGCGCCTTGGGGAAGAAATCCAGCGCGACGTAGAGCTGGCCGGTCAGCAGGTTGCCGGTGCGCAACTGGGCGCGCATGCCGCGCTTGATCAGCGTCTGGACGATATTGCGGGCACGGTTGACGTCCTCCACGTCACGCGCCCGGAAGCCCATGCGCGAGGGGTACAGTTCCACCACCACCGGCAGGCGGAAAGCCTTCTTCTCGACCTGGTACTCGATGCCGATCGAGCGCACCTGACCCACGACCACGCCGCGGAAATCCACCGGCGCGCCGGGCGAGAGCCCGCGCACGGACTGGTCGAAGTTCAGCACGGCGAGAGAAGGCGCGATTTCTTCCGGCTCCTTCATCGCCTCGGTCTGGTCGCTGGCTAGCAGGAACTGGGTGTTCTCGTTGGCGGCATCCGTCGCCTTGGAGTCATCCGGGGCCTGGAAGGCCACGCCGCCGAGCAGCACCGTCACCAGCGATTGGGTGTTGAGCTTGAAGCCACCGGCATCGAGCTTGATGTCCACGCCGCTGGCGTGCCAGAAGCGCGAGTCGGCCGTGACCAGCTTGTCGTAGGGCTTGTTGATGAACACGCGCAGCGACAGGTCGCGCCCGTTGGGCTCCAGCTGGTAAGCCACCACCTGGCCGACCTGCACGCGGCGGTAGTAGACAGGCGAGCCGATGTCGAGCGAGCCGAGATCGGTGGCGCGCAGCAAGAACTGCTTGCCGGAGGCATCGGTGGTGACGGCGGGCGGCACTTCCAGCCCGGTGAAGTCGCGCACGCGCTCCTCCGACTTGCCGGCGTCAACGCCGATATAGGCGCCGGACAGCAGGGTGCTCAGCCCGGAGATGCCGCTGGTGGCAAAGCGCGGGCGCACCACCCAGAAGCGCGTGTCCTTGGTGGAAAAGCTTTCCGCATCCTGGGTCAGGTCGATCTTGGCGACCACGTGCGAGTGGTCGCCGGACAGCCGCACGGACTTGACCAGGCCGATGTCCACGTCCTTGTAGCGTACCGGCGTCTTGCCCGGGACCAGGCCCTCGGCGGTGCGGAACGTGACCGTGATCTCGGGGCCGCGCTCGGTGAGCGTGTGGATCAGCAGCGACAGGCCAACCACCGCCGCCACGATCGGGATCAGCCAGACCAGCGAGGGCAGCCAGCGCGCCCGGCGGCGGCGCTCCGGCGCCGGTGGCTGCGAGGAAGGAGAGGGAGGGGACTGGTCTAGGTCAGGCATCGTTTGTATCCATCGAATCCCACAGCAGGCGCGGGTCGAAACTGAGTGAAGCCAGCATGGTGAGCACCACCACGGAGCCGAACGCCATGGCGCCGGCGCCCGGGATGATGGTGGCGAGTGCCCCGGCGCGCACCAGCGAAGCCAGCAGCGCCACCACGAAAATATCCAGCATCGACCAACGGCCGATGATTTCCACCAGCCCGTACAGCCTGGTCTGCTGGCGAATCCGCCAGCGCGAGCGGAAGTGCACGGACAGCAGCAACAGCGCGAGGATGATCATCTTCAGCAGCGGCACCACGATGCTGGCGATCAGCACCACGATGGCCAGCATGTTGGAGCCCGACAACCATAGGTAGACCACGCCGGAAAAGATGGTGTCGCGCTGCGTGCCCAGGATGGACTGCGTCACCATGACCGGCAGCAGGTTGGCGGGAATATAAAGGATGAGGGCGGACAACAGGAACGCCCAGGTGCGGGCGAGGCTGTTCGGCTTGCGGTGATGCAGCGTGGCGCCGCAGCGCGGGCAGGGCTCGCCTTGCATCGCGAGCGGGCTGAGCGCGTCGCAGGCGTGGCAGGACACCAGGCCCATCGACGTGGCGGTAGGCACCTGCGGCAGCGGCTTGGTTTCGTCGTCGTCGGTCAGCTCTGCCACCACGTTGGCGGCCAGGCGGCGCGAGCGCGCCAGCGCGGCGGCGCCTGCCGGGAGCTTGGGGGTCGGGGCGCTCATCGGGGCGCCTCCTCGTCCAGGTGCTGCCACAGATCGCGCGGATCGAACGACAGCATCGCGGCCAGCACGATCACCAGCGCGGCGAACGACCACAGCGCCACGCCCGGCAACACCTGCGCCATGGTCGAGAGCTTGACCAGCGTGACCAGCACGCCAATCATGAAGACTTCGATCATGCCCCACGGCCGGGTTTGCTGGATGCCGCGCACGATGCGCTCGAAGCCCGGCGGCATCCGGTGGCGCGCCATCGGCACCAGCAGGTAGAGCATCATCAGCAGCTCGGACAAGGGAAACAGGATGGTGGTGGCGAACACCAGCACGGCCACCAGCGTCATGTTGTCCGCGTAGAGCGCCTGCACCGCGCCCCATAGCGTGGTTTCGGTGCGCACGCCCTTGAGATCCATCTCGACGATGGGATAGGCGTTGGACACCAGGAACAGGATCAGCGCGGCAATGACCAGCGGCAGCAGCCGCGCATAGGCCCGCGAGCTATCGCGGTAGAGCTGGCCGCCGCAGCGCAGGCACAGCGCGCGCTCGCCTGGCTCCAGCTCGGTGCGCTGGTAGACCGCATCGCAGTACTCACAGGCCACCAGCCGGGCCAGCTCGGCCTGGGTGGGCGGCGGTGCCAATGGCTGGGGTTCGGGACCGCTGATTTCGCTCATGCCTTGCCGGAACCCGCCGCGTCCTCGGCGGTGGTGATGGGCTTGCCTTGCGCCAGCGCGGGCGGCGGATCGGCCAGGTGCTGCGAGCCGATGGTCCAGTCGCGCAGCAGCGCGTAGGCCACCGCCAGCAGGGTCGGGCCGATAAACACGCCGAGGAAGCCGAAGGCCAGCGCACCGCCGAACACGCCCAGCATGACCCAGATCAGCGGCATGTCGGTGCCCTTGCTGATGAGGAGCGGCTTGATGATGTTGTCGGCCATGCTGACCACGCCCACGCCCCACACCACCATGAAGATGGCCCAGCCAAGCGAGCCGGTGTGGTAAAGCCAGAGCGCGGCGGGAATCCACACCAGCGGCGGGCCGACCGGGATCACGGACAGGAAGAAAGTGATGAAGCCGAGGATGGCGGCGCCGGGCACGCCGGCGATCCAGAAGCCGATGCCGGCCAGCAAGGCCTGCACGAAGGCGGTGCCCAGCACGCCGTAGACCACGCCCTTGACGGTGTTGCCGGCCAGCGCCAGCAGGTGGTCGGCACGCTCGCCGGCAATGCGGCGCATGCCAGCGCGCAGCCACGCCACCGCAAACTCGCCGCCGGTATAGAAAAAGAACGCCAGCACGATCGACAGCGCCAGCTGGCCCAGCCCGGCGCCGATCGACAGCCCGGCGCCCAGCACCACATGGCCCACGGGTGCAATCAGCTTGCGCAGGTTGGCGACCATCTCGGAGTCGGCATGGATCACCTTGTCCCAGGAGCTTTGCAGGTAGTCGCCCACATACGGCAGGCCGGTCAGCCACCCGGGCAGCGCGGGCGCGCCGTGATCGAAGAACTGGTCGACCAGGCCGGACAGCTCGTCGATGTGCGCGGAGATGCTGGCGCCGGCATAGACAAAGGGGCCGAGCACGATGACCGCGGCCAGCAGCACGCAGATCAGGGCCGCCAGGCTGCGCCGGTTGCCCATCCAGCGCGAGAGCACCGTATAGGGGTACCACGAGCTGAAGGCGAGGATGGCGCCCCACAGCAGCGCGGTGGTAAAGGGCGCGAGCACCAGCAGCGAGCCGCCGATCAGCACGATCAGTGCAAGGATGGCGGCGAGTTTTTCAATCAGTTGGCCGGAATTCATCGGGTGCTTCTCCTGGACTGCCGGTGTGACGTGAACGGCGACAATATATAGGAAAACCCGTAGCCCGCCGGAGGCAGGCGGCATTGCGGGGGCTGCAATGTTGCATTGCGGGACGCCGGGCGCGCTATGTGCTGCGCAGGCCTTCCCCGAACGTCTCACGATGCCATACCTCGGTGACATCTTCCAGCAGCGTGAGAAAGGGGTCCAGTGCGGGCAGGCCGTGGTCGCGCCGCACGGTGGCATAAAGGTCGGCGGCCAGCCCCGGTTCGTCCAGCGTGAGGAAGGCGACATCCTCCCGCGGCGCGCCCGACAGCGAGCGCGGCAGCGCGCTCACCCCCACGCCGGCGCCCACCAGGCTCAGCACCGTCTGCGGATCCACCGACTCGTGCAGCACGCGCGGGTGGAAGCCATTGCGCACGCAGGCGGCCAGCAAGCTGCGGATCACCGGGCTTTGTGTATTAAGCAGCACAAATGGCTCCGCCGCCAGCGCTTTCAGCCGGATCCGGCCGCTAGCCGCCAGCGGATGGCCGGCCGGCAACGCGGCCATCAGCGGCTGCGGATCGACGCGGATCGACCGCAATTCCTCCCGCCCCGTAGCGCTGGAGGCAAAGCCGACGTCGATCTGGCCACGCACCAGCGCCTCGCCCTGCTGGTCGGGGAGCATCTCGTGCAGGGTCCACTCCACCGCCGGGTTGCGCACCTGGAACAGCCGCATGGTGCGGGGCAGGGGGCCGTACATCACCGAATTGATGATGCCGATGCGCAGGTAGTCCTCCAGCCCGTCGGCCACGCGCAGCACCATTTTCCGGGTCGAGTCCAGGTCGGCCACGATGTCGCGCGCCCGCGTCAGCAGCGCCTCGCACAGCAGCATCCTGCTGGCTTGCGTGATGTCGGTGGCATTGAACCTGTTGTTCAATGGCATGGCGCGTGCCGATGCACACGCCATGCCGGCGGCGGGCGGGTTGCAGGCGAGCCGCTAGCGCCCGCGCGGGTCAGCTTGCCGGCTGCGCATCCGGTTCCACTTTTGCCGGCGGGCCTTGTTCGAGCAGCGCGGCGATCAGGTCCGATTGCGTGACGATGCCCAGCAGCCGCTGCCGGGCATCCACCACCGGCACCTGATGCAGGCCGCCATCGGAAAACGCCCGCGCCAGCTCCACCATGGGTTGCTCCGCCCGGGCCGTAGCCATGCCGGTGTGCATCAGGTCCTTGGCAGTTCCCGCACGGACCTGCCCCTCGGCGCCACTGCGCGCGGCGAGAAGATCCGCCAACCCAAGCATGCCAAGCAGGCGCCGCTGCGCATCCACCACCGGCAGCGCCTGGATCCCATGCTTGAACAACAGGGCGCGCGCCTCCAGGCCACTCTGCCCGGGCTCCACCGTCACCACGTCCCGCGACATGATGTCCCCACACCGCACATCGCCAAAGTGCCGGCGATACGCCCGCAACTGCGCGGCCACCAGGATGTCTTCCAGGTCGTCTTCCTCGATGTCCAGGAACTCGCCGCGCGCCTTGAGCACTTCGTCCAGATCGCTGCGGTTGAATCCCACCCGCTCGCTCGGCAGCGGATCGGCGGTGCGGTGCGGGTTGGCGTGTTCGACGGGACGGTGCGGATAGCGCCGGCGCATCAGGTTGTTGAACAACAGCGCCACCAGTAGCAGCAACATCGAGTTGACGGCGACCGGCATCACCACGAAGCCAAAGCCAAGCTGGGTCACAGCGTGGCCGCCGAACACCGCGGTAATCGCCACCGCGCCGCTGGGCGGGTGCACGCAGCGCAACTGGAACATGGCGACGATGGCCAGCGCCACGGCCACCGAGGCGGCCAGCCCGGGCTCGGGGATCCAGCGCGCACAGGCCACGCCGATCAGCGCCGCCACCAGGTTGCCGCCGATGATGGACCAAGGCTGCGCCAGCGGGCTCGCCGGCACGGCGAACAGCAGTACCGCGGAGGCGCCCATCGGGGCGATGAACCAGGGGTTGAAGCCGCCCAGCAGGTGACGGCTGATCCATTCGGTGAGCAGCAGGCCGACCAGCGCGCCCAAGCAGCTCTTGACGCGCTCGCGGCGGCCGGCGGCGATGGGGGTGGGGGCAAACGCGCGCAGCCACGCACGTGCCCGGCCTGGCGGGAAGTCGGCTAAGGAGGGGGCCTGGGATGGCGGCATGGGGCTTTTTTTTTGGGGTTGTGCGGGCGAATGCGCGCAATAACGCACCTGGATCGCCTTGGCATCGCGCTCCGGAAATCCAGCGCGCAAATATATCATGACGTGATACATTTCGCTTTCGCGCAGCGGGATCAACCCGCCATCCCGCATCCCGTCCTCCGCCTACTTTCCCGATCCTGGCCATGCACTTCGAAAAACGCGACTACGCCGTCGACCGCCGGCTGCTCCTGCTGGCGGCGCTGGCGCCCCTCATCGGGGCCATCAGCACGGCGGCTGCCGTGCTGCTGCTGAACCTGATCCGGTTCTTCACCAATCTCTTCTTCTATCAGACCCTGTCGCTGGCGGATCGCTCGCCGGCGCAGCATGCGCTGGGGGCATGGGTCATCGTGGTGCCGGCAGTCGGCGGTCTGCTGGTGGGCCTGATGGCGCGCTATGGCAGCGACAAGATCCGTGGCCACGGCATCCCGGAAGCCATCGAGGCCGTGCTGTTCGGCAAGAGCAAGATGTCGCCCCGGGTGGCCGTGCTCAAGCCGCTGTCATCCGGCATCGTGATCGGCAGCGGCGGGCCGTTTGGCGCGGAGGGCCCGATCATCATGACCGGCGGCTCGATCGCCTCGCTGCTCGCGCAGTACCTGCATCTCACCGCGGCCGAGCGCAAGACGCTGCTGGTAGCGGGTGCCTGCGCCGGCATGACGGCGATCTTCGGCACGCCGGTGGCGGCGGTGCTGCTGGCCGTGGAGCTGTTGCTGTTCGAGCTGCGCCCGCGCAGCCTGCTGCCGGTGGCGCTGGCTTGCGCGGTAGCCGGCTTCCTGCGCACGATGGTGTTCGAGCCCGGCCCCTTGTTTGCGCTGCAGACTGCGTCGGCAAGCACCATGGCGCTGGGCTCGTGCATCGTTGCCGGGCTGCTTTGCGGCGTGCTGGGCGCCGCGCTGACGTTGGCGCTCTATCGCACCGAGGACCAGTTCTCCAAGCTCAAGCTGCACTGGATGTGGTGGCCGGCAATCGGCGGGCTGGTGGTGGGCATTGGCGGGTACTTCGAGCCGCGCGCGCTGGGCGTGGGCTATGACGTGATCGCGGACCTGTTGCACAACCGCATGGCGATCGGCGTGGTGGTGGCGCTGCTGACGGTCAAGGCCATCATCTGGGTGGCAGCGCTGGGGTCTGGCACGTCGGGTGGCGTGCTGGCCCCGTTGCTGATGCTGGGCGCGGGCCTTGGCGTGGCGCTGGCGCCGTGGCTGCCCGGTGCCTCGCCGCAGTTGTGGGCGCTGGTGTGCATGGCGGGTGTGCTGGGCAGCGTGCTTGGCGCGCCGCTGACCGCCATCGTCTTCGCTTTCGGCCTGACGCACGACAGCAACGCATTGCTGCCGCTGCTGCTGACCGTGGCGGTGGCGCATGGCTTCACGGTGCTGACCATGAAGCGCTCGATCATGACCGAGAAGATCGCGCGCCGGGGCCTGCATATCTATCGCGAGTATGGCGTGGATCCGCTCGAGCGCCAGCACGTGGCGGATCTGATGACCACGGCCGTGGTCAGCGTGGATGGCGAGCAGCCGGTCCACGTCTTGTGGGCCAGCCACTTTGGCGAGCACGCGCCGCATCGCGGCTATCCGGTCGTGTGCGCGGCGCGTGTGGTCGGCATGCTGGAGCGCAACGCGCTGCGCGGGCGGGAGGCATCGATGGAGAGCGGCCGCGCGCTGATGGCGCCGCTGCAGCCGCACCAGGTGCTGCTGCCGGCGCAGACCGCGCGCATTGCCGCGGGCCGCATGGCGGAGCTCGGCGTCAGCCGGCTGCCAGTGGTGGCCGACCTGGATTCCATGCGGCTGGTCGGCGTGGTCTCGCTACGTGACCTGCTGCGCCCTAGCGGCCAGGTGCTGCACGAGGAAACGCGGCGCGAACGGCTGCGCGGCGCCGCCGCGGCATAAGCGCGCCTCGCGCCGCTCAAAGCTTGTAGCTGGACAGCAGGATGCTGGTTTCCGTGGCGGCAATGCCATCGATCAGCCGGATGCGGTCCAGCGTGCGGTCGAAGGCTTCCAGCGAATCCGCGCGCAGCTCGGCAATGATGTCCCAGCGCCCGTTGGTGGTGTGCATGGCCTGCACATTGGGCTCGCCGCGCAGCGCCTGCAGCACCGCGCGCGCCTTGTTGCCTTCGACTGCGATGGTCATCCAGGCACGGATGCGGTGCGCTTCGGCTTCGGGCTTCAGCCGCACCGTGTAGCCCACGATCAGTCCTTCTTTTTCCAGCTTGTCGATGCGGTTCTGCACGGTGGCGCGCGAGACGCGCAGCGCCTTGGCCAGGGCGGTGGCCGGCATGCGCGCGTTGTCGCGCAGCAGGGCCAGCAACTGGCGGTCGGTGTCGTCCATGGTGGTTCCTGTGGGGGGCGAGAGGTGCTTTTTCCTGCATGATCGTCGCGACTGGCGATGTGCCAATTCTAGCTGGCGTTTTGCCACGCGGCGCAGGCAAATTGTGCAATTTGCTGGCTTTTAGTTAGCGCGGCAGTGCACCAGAATGCAGGCATTCCAAAGCACTGACTGACCCCCTTCACCCGTCACCCGTCACCCGTCACCCATCACCCAAAGGAGCCAGCGTGATCCACCAGCCCACCATCTTGCTTGTCGAGCCCACCCACTATGACGTGTCGTACAGCATCAACCCGTGGATGGACCCCGGCCTCTGGGCTAGCGACCCGCGCGGCATGCATCGCAATGCGGTGGCGTCCTTCGAATCCCTGCATGCGGCCCTGCAGGCGGCCGGCTTCACGGTGGAAACCGCGCCCGGCGCGCCCGGCCTGCCCGACATGGTGTTCCCCGCCAATGCCGCCGTGGTGCTGGACGGCCACGCCGTGCTGGCGCGCTTTCGCTATCCCCAACGGGCCGGCGAGGAAGCGCCCTTTGCGCGGATCTTCGAGGGCTTGCGCGCGCGCGGCCTGATCGACTCCGTCAGCCTGCTGCCCGAAGGCTGCTACCAGGAAGGCGCTGGCGATTGCATCTGGGATGCCGTGCGCGGCCATTTCTGGGCCGGCTTCGGCCCGCGCTCCTCGCGCGCCGCGGCCGATGCCATGGCGCGCCATTTCGGCCGCGAGGTTGTCGCGCTGGAGCTCGCCACGGAGCAGAGCTATCACCTCGACGTGTGCTTCTGCCCGCTGTCCGGCGGCGAGATCCTCTACTACCCGCCGGCCTTTACGCAGGACGCCCAGCGCACCTTGCGCGAGCGCGTCCCGGCCAGCCTGCGCATCGAAGCGAGCGAGGACGACCTGCGCCACTTCAGCGTCAATGCGGTCAACCTGCATGACCAGGTGGTGATGACGCGCACCACGCCGCACCTGCGCGCCGAACTGGGCCAGCGCGGCTACCAGTTGCGCGAGGTGGACCTGTCGCCGTACATGCTGTCCGGCGGCGGCGCCTACTGCATGACGCTGCGCCTGGACCGCACCAGCGGGCCGGCCCGGGCAAGCGTCGCGGCCGACGGCGCCGCGGTGGCGGCATGAGCGCGAAGCGCGAGCAAAAACCGATACCGAGCCAGCAAGGGAGAACATCATGAAGGAGATCGCCATGACCCGCTTTCTGGACGCCGCCGATGTGGCGGCGCTGGTGCGCGCCACGGGCGTCGTCAACGCCATTGCGCAGATGGCGCATCACATTCGCCAGGACTTTGTGCGCTGGGACGCATTCGATAAATCCGCGCGGCTGGCGACGCACTCCGTCGACGGGGTGATCGAGCTGATGCCGGTGAGCGACGCCGTGCAATACGCGTTCAAGTACGTCAACGGCCATCCGCGCAATGCGCAGAACGCCATGCCGACGGTGATGGCTTTTGGCGTGCTGGCGGAAGTGGCGACCGGCTTCCCGCTGCTGCTGTGCGACCTCACGCTGGCCACCGCGTTGCGCACCGCCGCCACGTCGGCGCTAGCCGCGCAGGCGATGGCGCGGCCCGGCGCCGCCACGCTGGCGCTGATCGGCAACGGCGCGCAGGCGGAGTTCCAGGCACTGGCCTTCCATGCCATGGTGGGCATCCGGGAGATCCGCGCCTACGACATCGATCCCGCTGCAACGGCGCGGCTCGCGCGCAACCTGCAAGGCGTGCAGGGGCTGAAGGTGGTGGCGGTGGACTCCGTGCGCGCAGCCGTGCAGGGCGCCGACATCATCAGCACCGTCACCGCCGACAAGACGCGGGCTACCATCCTCACGCCTGACCTGGCCGCGCCCGGCGTGCATATCAACGCGGTAGGCGGCGATTGCCCGGGCAAGACCGAACTGCACCCGCAGATCCTGCGCCAGGCGCGCATTGTGGTCGAGTACGCGCCGCAGACCCGCATCGAAGGCGAGATGCAGCAATTGCCACCGGATACGCCGGTGACGGAGTTGTGGGAGGTTTTATCCGGCCGGGTGGCCGGGCGCACCGAAACGGGGCAGGTGACGGTGTTCGACTCGGTGGGGTTTGCGCTGGAGGATTACTCCGCGCTGCGCTGGCTCCATGCCGCGGCCCACGCGCAGCATCGCGGCAGCCACGTGGAGCTCGTGGCGACGCCGCCGGATCCCCGCAATCTCTATGGCTGGATGATGGACGCCGGGGTGCCGCAGCCCGTGCGCGAGCCACTGGCGGCGCTGGCCTGAAGCGGCGGCACATGCCACAACGCCGCAGTCGTGCGGGTCACGAGACTGCGGCGTTGTGGTGTGCGGTATATAGCGAGTGCCACGCCCACGGGTAAGGGGCAAGGCAAGCCGGGCGGCCGGGTGACGGCCGGGCAGATAGCTGCCGGTGAAACGTCCTGGACAGGGTCTTGGCGATGTGCAGGCCGATCAGCCGGCTGCGCCCCGGGTCATCATCAGTTGCGCGCGCAGGAAGCCTTTGACTTCTTCCAGCGAGGGCGTCTTCAGGAACACCATGATGCCCCATTGCTGTAGCGCATCGGCCACGCCGTCATAGGCCTGGCGGTTGGTGATCACGGCGAAGATGACGTTCTGGCGCGCAAAGAAGTTCTGCAGCTTCTCGATGGTGGCCGACTCGGCGTCAGTGAGTTCTTCCACGTAGTACAGCACCACTCGCGGATGCGAGCTGACCGAAGTAATGATGGTATCCACCACGTCCTCCACCACCACGCTTTTCAGGGGCAAACCCCATTTGCCCAGTTGCGCGTGGATACGTTGGGCTTCCTGGTGGTTCGGGTGGAACACCACCAGGTCGAGTTCATGCACAGACGGAAGTTCCTGCCCCACGCGCGTGGCCAGCAGACGATGCACAGTCTCCTTATGTATGCGCCGGTGGCCACCGTTGGTTTTCCAGGCCCCGAGTTCGCCACGTTCCACCATCTTCTGCACCGTGCCCAATGACACATTGAGCAGCTTCGCGGCGGTACGCGTACTGTAGTAAGGCTTCTCAGCCAGTTCTGAATCCAGTTTCATCCGTTCACCCGTTAACTAAATACACCGCACTGCGAGAGGATCAGCAGTGACAGCGCGAGCTTTCCGCGCTGGTTTTGGGCTTGGCAATGCAAGGCAACGCGAGCAATGAGGACGGTTGCGTGCTGGCACCATTATTAGGCCTCTTGCGTAACCTGCCCTCGCATCGGGGGCGGCGGGAGCGACGGTGCTCCCACGGTTGTGCAACGGCATGATCTATGTCACTGGTGCCTGATTCTCCCAACGGAAGAATGCCAGCCTCGAATCATATGCGGTATCGAACATAAGCAACCAGACGGCGTGTCAAATATTTCGAAATCGCATTGAACGCTCCCACTTCTGGGTTTAAACGCATATTGCCGCGTTTTGGCAGACACGGGCGAGCGGGAATTTATCGCAAACATTACATACATCCGAAGTGCTTCCGCCGGGCGCTCCCAGTGTCGGAACGTATAGCGCACATGGCCGCGTGGCCACTCGCCGCAGGCATGACAAAAAGGGCGTGGGCAGCGTGTCGCTTGCCGTCAGGGATTTCGCCCGCCAGCCACCACCGCGGTGCGCCGGGTCGATGTGACTGGGGTGACTGGCCGGTTGCTGAATTCACCTTCCCCATCAGTTGCCATACCCGGCATCGGGAGGGACGGGCGCACGGGTGCCGGCGCGCCTTCCGGGCACACGGACTCGGGATCTGGCGCGGGCAGCGCCATGGACCTTTCCAGTTCGCGCGTCTTGAGCACGATGAAGTATTCGTAGATCGACTGCAGCATGGCGTAGGTGAGCCCGGCCCGTCCATCGAGAAAGCCGCGCTTGCCCAGATACAGGATCGCGAACTTGACGAGGGGGCGCATCGGCAGGCGGAAGAACAGTTCCTTCTGGTGCGCGCGGCGCCGGTGGAAATCCGTCGCGAACAGGGCTTCGGCCAGGCTGAACGCCACCTCGCCGCGCCGGTTCTCGATGATCTGCATCGCTTCCAGCCCGCTGTAATTGTTGTGGCGGGTGATCCAGTGGGTCACGCCTTTGCTGAACGGGTAGTGATCGAGGTAGCCCGTCAGCTCGCCGGCCGGGCCGTCGGGAATCGACACCGGGTTTACCAGGCGCTCGTAGCGCATCCGCTCCGGCCGGAACAAACGCAGGTAGAAGGGAGATGTCTGTACATGGCGCAGCCACGTGTCGAGGAAAAAGTCGCGCCGTTGCACCCGGAACGCGACCTCGTCGCGCGCCGCGCGCACCGCGGCCCGGGCTTGCGCCACAAGCTCGGGCGTCATGCGCTCGTCGGCGTCGATGTAGAACACCCAGGGATGGCGGAAACCGATGTGCTGCAGGCCCCAGTTCTGGTGGCTGGCCCAGTTGTCGAAGACGCGTTGCGTGACATGCGCGCCAAAGTGCTGCGCGATCGCCACCGTGGCGTCGGTGCTCATCGAGTCGTACACGTGAATGTCGTCCGACCAGGCCACGCTTTGCAGGCAGCCCGGCAGGTCCTGCTCCTCGTTGCGGGTCAGGATCAGCACGGAGATGCCCGGCGCTTGCAAGGGCTGGTCAGGCTGGGGGCTTGGCATGTCTGACTCTCGTGCTGATGGCGCGGGCCGGGATGCCCCCGTAGACGGTCCACGGCGTGCGCAGGCTTTTGCTCACCACCGCGCGCGGCGCGATCACCGCGCCCTCGGCCAGCGTCACCCCGGGCGAGACAAAGGCTTCGGCGCAGATCCACACGTGCGCCGCAAGCACGATGGGATGGGCTACCAGCTGGAAGTTGGCGCTGTTGTAGTCGTGCGTGCCGGTGCACAGGTGCGCGCCCTGCGAGACCACGCAGAAATCGCCGATGACGATCGGCGCCATGTTGTACAGCGTGACGCCATCGGCCACGCCGACATGGCTGCCCACGCGCAGGTTCCACGGCGCCCAGATCTTCGCGCCCGGATAGATATGCACATGCGGGCCCAGTTGCGCCCCGAACAAACGCAGCAGCGCCGCGCGCCACGCATGCAGCGGGCGCGGGCTTGGCCGGAACAGGCACAACCAGGCCCAGTGCCAGAGCTGGCGCTGAATCCGGTTGCCCAGCGAGAACGAAGCGCCGGTAGTCGGGTCGTTTCCTTGAAGGATCATCGTCGGTCCGCTCCTGCTTGTTGGCGGCTTCGCAATACGCGGCAAGGCCCGGCAGCCAAGGAGGCGACCACGGTGCGGGCCAGCACCGCGATCGCCGAACCCGGCCGAAGCCAGGCTTTGTCCCGCACCGGCCGCGCCAGGCACGGCAAGGTGCAAGGCACGCGGGAAGGGGTGAAACCATAGTGGCGCGGCGTGCGCGCCGCTTCGGTGCGGCACCTCACACAAGGAAAGGCGAAGCGCAAGGAAGCGGGAGGGAGGCGGGAGAGAAGCGAGAGGGAAGCGAGAGGGAAGCGAGAGGGAAGCGAGAGGGAAGCGAGAGGGAAGCGAGAGGGTAGCGGGAAAGCCGCAACGCAAGCTGCGCGCAAGCCGTTGCGGTTCAGCCGGTGGCAGCTAGCGCCGCCACCCGGAAAATCTCAACGCCTGGAATCTCAAAGCCGGTATTTCCTGACCTTATCGAACAAGGTCGTCTTGGCAATGCCCAGCGCCTCGCTGGCGCGGCTGAGGTTCCCCTCATGCTTGCGCATGGCGTCGGCAATCATGGCCCGCTCGAACTGTTCCACGGCCTGCGCCAGCGGCAGCGCCGCCGGCTCGGCGGTGCCTTGTCCCGGATTGCACCCCAGCCCCAGCACATGGCGCTCAGCCAGGTTGCGCAGTTCGCGCACATTGCCCGGCCACGGATAGGCCATCAGCGCAGCGAGTTCCGCCGGCGTGGCGGGCTGCGCCTCGCGCTCGAAGCGCAGCGCCGCCTGCGCGATAAAATGCTCGAACAGCGGCGGCACGTCTTCGCGCCGCTCGCGCAGCGGCGGCAGTTCCAGCGTCACCACGTTGAGCCGGTAGTACAGGTCGGCGCGGAACTGGCCGGCCGCTGAGAGCGCCTTCAAGTCTGCCTTGGTGGCCGCGACCACACGGGTGTTGACCGGCACCGGCGTATTGGAGCCAAGCCGCTCCACCACGCGCTCCTGCAGCACCCGCAGCAGCTTGATCTGCATCTGCATCGGCATGCTCTCGATCTCGTCGAGGAACAGCGTGCCGCCCTCGGCGTGCTCGATCTTGCCGATGCGCCGCCGCGCCGCGCCGGTAAACGAGCCGGCCTCGTGGCCGAAGATCTCGCTTTCGAACAGCTGCTCGGGCAGGCCGCCGCAATTGATCGGCACGAAGTGCCGCGCGCGCCGCGAGCTTGCTTCGTGCAGGCAACGGGCGACCAGTTCCTTGCCGGTGCCGGTCTCGCCGTGGATGAGCACGTTGGCGGCGGTATCGGCCAGGTCGGCGATCAGCTTGCGCAGCCGTTCGATGGATGGCGAATGGCCAATCAGGCGCGCCTGCAAGGTGTCGCGCCCGGCCAGCTTCCTGCGCAGCTCGGCCACTTCCAGCACCAGCCGGCGCTTTTCCAGCGCGCGCTGCGTGACCTCGACCAGACGCTCCGGCGAGAACGGTTTTTCCAGGAAGTGGTAGGCGCCGGCCTTCATGGCCTGCACGGCCAGGCTGACGTCGCCGTGGCCCGTGACCATCACCACCGGCAGCGCGTCGTCGCGCGAGCGCAGCTCATGCAGCAGCGCCATGCCGTCGATGCCGGGCAGGCGGATGTCGCTCACCACCACGCCGGGGAAATGGCTGCCGACTTCGCGCAGGGCGGCTTCGGCGCTCGCCACGGCACGCGTGGCAATGCCTTCGAGCCGCAGCGCTTGCTCGCAGCCCAGGCGCACGTCGGGGTCGTCTTCGACGATCAGCACGGTCAGCGGCGCGGGGTCGATCGCGTCGGGGGAGTCGGCGTTGTTCGGGTCAGTTGCCATGGCGGCTCTCCGGGTCAAGCCTGGCCAGCGGCAGCACCAGCGTGAAGCACGCGCCGCCGTCGGGGTGATTGCTGGCCTCCAGGCTGCCGCCGACCTCGTCCAGGATGCCGGCCGACAGCGTCAGGCCCAGGCCCAGCCCCTGTCCTGCCGGCTTGGTGGTGAAGAACGGCTCGAACAGCCGCGCGAAGGCTTCCTCGGACAGCCCGGGGCCGTTGTCGCGGATGGTCAGGTGCAGCTTGCTGCCCGCCAGGTGGCTGCGCAGCTCCAGCTGGGGCGCGGGGCTGCCGGCCAGCGCGTCGAGCGCGTTGCCGATCAGGTTGACCAGCACCTGTTCCAGCCGGTTGGGGTCGCACGTCACCATCAGGTCCGGCTCGATCTGCCGGACCAGCGCCGGGTGTACCGCCTGCAGGCGTGTATCGAGCAGGAACAGGGCGTTGTCCACAGCGTCGTCCAGCGGCGCCAGGCGGCCGGCGGTGCCGCCATTGCCAGGCTTGCGCGCGAATGACTTGAGCGCGCCGGTGATACGCCCCATGCGCTCCACCAAGCCGATGATGGTGCCGAGGTTGGCTTGCGCGGTGGCATTGTCGCCGCGCTCGAGGAATTTCTGGGTATTGCCCGAGAGCGTGCGCAGGGCCGCCAGGGGCTGGTTGAGCTCGTGCGCGATGCCGGTGGACATCTGGCCGACGGCGGCCAGCTTGCCAGCCTGCAGCAGGCCATCCTGGGCCTGGCGCAAGGTGGCCTCGGTGCGGATGCGTTCGGCGACTTCCGCCTGCAGATGCTGGTTGGCGGCGGACAGGTCCGCGGTGCGCTCCGCCACCTTGCGCTCCAGTTCGCCGTTGGCGGCCTCCAGCGCGGCGCGCGCGGCCATGCGCTCGCTGGCGATGCGCCGGCGCACGTTCCAGGCCGCCGCCAGCAGCAACAGGAAGGCGGTCACCACGCCGGCCAGCGCGGCGGTGATGAGCGCGGCCACGCGGGCCTGCGAGGTGTTGGTCAGCAGCGTCAGGTGCCAGTCGGTGCCAACCAGTTCGGCGTTCTGCGCCAGCATGGGCGGGCCGCTGCGCAGGCGGACCAGGGTGTCGCTGTCGGACAGCTTGCGCACCGGCGTGAGTTCCAGCTGCGGGAGCGCGGCGCGGTTGTATTGCAGGTTGCGTTGCAGCCGCTCGCGCAGCTCGGGGGCCAGCGGCTTGAGCGCGCCCAGTTTCAGGGACGGGTCGGAGGCCAGGATCACCACGCCGTTCTCGTCCGTCAGCAGCATCTGGGCATCGGCGCCTTGCCAGCGGTTCTCCAGGGGTTCCAGCCCCACCTTGACGACCGCTACGCCGCTTGGCTTGTGGCGATCGCCCAGCGGCGCCGAGAGGTAGTAGCCGGCCTCGCTGCGGGTGGTGCCCACGCCATAGAAGCGGCCCAGCTGGCCGTCCGCGGCGTCGCTGAAGTAGGGGCGGAAGCTCAGGTCTTCGCCCAGGTAGCTGTCGGGGCGCTGCCAGTTGCTGGTGGCGAGCACGTGGCCGCGGGCATCGAGCACGAACACCACGCGGGTGCCGGCGCGGGCATTGACCGCGGCCAGGTACTGGTTGGCGGCCTCGACGCGTGCCGGGTCGTTCGGGTGCGCCAGCAGGGTAGCGATCTTGTCGTCCAGCGAGAGCAGGCTGGGCACGTAGTCATAGCGCGCCAGCTCGCTCGACAGGGCCTGCCCGTACAGGCGCAGCTGCACCTGGCCGCGCTCGCCCTGGCGCGCCAGGGCGTTGTCGTAGCTGTACCGGTAGCCCAAGGCGCCAGCCAGCCCGATCAGCATCGCCAGCGCCAGCATGGCCATGAGGGGCACCCATGGGCGCAGGCGTCTGGCACGAGCGGAGGTATCGTGCGGGGCGCCTTGCGGGGTAGCGTGTGAAGGGAGCGGGCCGGTCATGGGAGCGGGCGGAATGCGCAGGAAGCGAAGGCGATGGAACTCGGTCGCGGGCAGCGTACCCGACGGGTTAAGACTGCAGGCGCCAGCAAAAGTGCATCGTGCAAAGGGGTAAGAGTAGGGGTAGGAGCGCCAATGTGCACATTGTGCGATGGCGGCACCGCGGCGACCCCGTCTTTTACCACATCACGGTTTTCCGGCCCCCGGAAACAAAAAAAGGCCCGGCCACCTGATCGGTGGCCGGGCCTTGGCGCGCTGGCAGTGTTACTTGCCGGCCAGGACCTGAACGGGTGTCAGGCCGCGGTTGCCGTCGGCAGCGGTGTCATCCGCTTCTTCGGGCACCGGCGCGCCGATGGCGCCTTCGCTTTTGGCGACGACGGTTGTGGCAATGGCGTTGCCAAGCACATTGGTTACGGTACGGCCCATGTCCAGCACGTGGTCGATGCCCAGCACCAGCAGGATGCCGGCCTCGGGCAGGCCAAACATCGGCAGCACCGCGGCCACCACCACCAGCGAGGCGCGCGGCACGCCGGCAATGCCCTTGCTGGTGACCAGCAGCACCAGCAGCATGGTCACCTGCTGCGTGAGCGACAGGTGGATGCCGTACACCTGCGCCACGAACAGCGCGGCGAAGGACGTGTACATGATCGAGCCGTCCAGGTTGAACGAGTAGCCCAGCGGCAGCACGAAGCCCGTGATGCGCTCCTTGACGCCAAAGCGGCCGAGCTGCTCGATCACCTTGGGGTATGCCGATTCGCTGCTGGCGGTGGCGAAGCCGATCATCAGCGGGGCGCGCACCATCTTGAGCAGGCGGAACACATCGCGGCCGAGGAAGAAGTAGCCACCGGCGATCAGCGCCACCCACAGCAGCGCCAGCGACAGGTAGACAGCGCCCAGCAGCTTGGCGTACACCACCAGCACGCCCAGGCCTTCGGCGGTGATCACCGCGGCGACCGCGCCGAACACGCCGACCGGCGCGAAGGCCATCACATAGTTGGTGATCTTCAGCATCACGTGCGACAGGCCTTCGATGCCGGCCAGCACGGGTTTGCCGATGCCGTCCTTGAGCGTGCCCAGCGCAAAGCCGAAGAACAGCGAGAACACCACGATCTGCAGGATCTCATTGGTGGCCATGGCTTCGACGAAGCTCTTGGGGAACATGTGCGCAATGAAGTCGCGCAGGTTCAGCGCCCCGGTCTTCAGATTGGAGGCAGCGTCCGCCGCCGGCAGCGCCAGGTTCATGCCTTCGCCCGGGCGCAGCAGGTTGGCCATCACCAGGCCCAGCAGCAGCGAGGTGATGGACGCGGCGATGAACCATGCCATCGCCTTCATGCCGATGCGGCCAACGGCCTTGCCGTCGCCCATGCTGGCGATGCCGCCAACCAGGGTGGCGAACACCAGCGGCCCGATGATCATCTTGATCATGCGCAGGAACACATCGGTCAGGATGGACAGGTGGTCGGCGATGGACTTGGCGGCGGCGGGGTCCGGCGCGTAATGGTGGGCGGCCGTGCCGGCCAGCACGCCAAGCAGCATCGCAATGAAAATCAGGGTGGGCAGTCGGTTCAGTTTCATCAGAAGTCGGGCCGATGCGCCCGGCCAATGGCCGGACGGCTGTTTTGCGGGGGGCTGGCAGCCTTCTGGCATGGCGTTGCCGTCGTCGGGACAGCGCCATGCGGCCTCAGCCGGGAAGATCAGTGCCTGTTCAATTCCGGAATCATTCCGAAATCAATCCAGATCAATGCCGGATCAATGCCGAACGGGCATGGGCAGCGTGTGCCCGGCGCCCACCGGTGTGGTGGGCAAGGTCAGCAAGGCGGGGTCGATCATTGTTTCCTCCATTGTTTTGGGTCCGGGCCGGCACGGGGGGGGCCAACCGTCGACCTGTATGGCCGCTTGGGGCCGCGCATACATTGCACGAGGCGTGCCAGGCCAAAGGCCAAGCCGAAGCTGCCTAAGCCACTGAAAAACAAGGAGAAATTAATGTGCGCTCGACGCACGGTTCGGATTTCCGTGCGGGCATGGCGATAGGGCGTTCGGTTTTCCGAACGGGCGGCGGGGCGGAAAGCGGAACTGTCGCCCGTGCGGGCGACAGCGTGTGATGCAAGGGGCATGGCTGGCGGCGGCGCACGCCGCCGCCAGCCATGCACGCCAGGTGACTCAGGCGTTGTCCACCGGCAGGGTCGGGCAACTCTCCAGGAACAGTTCCAGCGGCATCGGCCGCCCGATCACATACCCCTGGGCATAGTCCACGCCAAGCGAGCGCAAGGCCTGCAGCGTTTCCTCGTCTTCCACGGATTCGGCCACGGTCAGCATGCCCAGGCGATGGCCGATATCGTTGATCGAGCTGACGATCTCGCGGTCCACCGCGCTGCCGGCCAGGTGGCGGATAAAGCTCCCGTCGATCTTGAGATAGTCCACCGGAAACTGCTTGAGATAGGAGAACGATGACAAGCCCGCCCCAAAATCGTCGAGCGCCACGGTGCAGCCAGCGCTGCGCATCTCGGTCACCAGGCGATTGGCCGCCGCCATGTTGTTGATCAGCGCGGTCTCGGTGATCTCCAGCTGGATGCGGCTGGCGGGCAGCACGGAGTCGTACAGCTCGGCGTGCAGGAACGGCAGCAGGAACGGCTCGCCCAGCGAATTGGCCGACAGGTTGATGGCGACCGTGAGCCTGGGCACCGCGGCCAGGCGCTCGCCGAATTCGTGCAGCACGTGGTGGATCACCCAGCGGTCCACATGGCCCATCAGGTCATAGCGCTCGGCGGCTGGGATGAACGCGCCCGGCATCACCAGCTTGCCTTGCTCGTCGACCATGCGCACCAGGATCTCGATATGGCGGTCGGCCTGGTTGTGCTCCTGCAGCGCGCGGATCTCCTGCGCGAACAGGCGGAAGCGGTTCGCATCCAGCGCCGAGTGGATGCCGGCGGCAACCTGCAGCTCCTGGTGGTGGCGCTGCGCATCGCTTTCGTCGCGCCGGTACACCGAGACGCGGCTGCGCCCGGCCGCCTTGGCGGCGTAGCAGGCTACGTCGGCGCGGCTCATCAGCTCGCCCATCGGCGGTGTTTCGTGGTCGATCGCGGTAATGCCGATGCTCGCGCCCACATCGTAGACCCGCCCTTCCCACGGGAAACGCTGGCTGCGGATGGCATCGATGATCTTCTGGCACACGCGCTCGGCCTGGTCCACCGTGCAGTCCATGAGCAGCAGCGCGAATTCGTCGCCGCCCAGGCGGGCGAGCAGGTCGTCCGGGCGCACGTGGTAGCGGATCACGTGGCCGAGCTCGCGCAGCAGTACGTCGCCCGCGGCATGCCCGGCCGTGTCGTTGACGATCTTGAAGCGGTCCAGGTCGATGAAGCACAGCGCGTGATGCTGTTGCTGCATGCGCGCAGCGTCGCAGGCCTCGCGCAGCCGCTTCTCGAACCAGATGCGGTTGGGCAGGCCGGTGAGCGCATCGTGCGAGGCCGAATGGGCCAGCTCGCGCTGCAGCGCGCGGGCGCCGGTGATGTCCTGGAACACCAGCACCGCGCCGATGACCTCGCCGGTAGCCGTGCGCACCGGGGCGGCGGAGTCCTGCACGTCATGGCGGTCGCCGGTCAGGCTTTGCAGCACCGCGCCGTCCTGCAGGTAGACCGGGCGCAAGGTCAGCAGGCACTGTTCCACCGGGCTGGGGATCGGCGCGTTGGTATGCTCGTCGACGATGCGGAAGATGGATTCGAGCGGCTGGCCGGCAGCCGCCTGCATGGTCCAGCCGGTGAGCTGCTCGGCGATCGGGTTCATGAAGGTGACGCCCATGGTGGCGTCGGTGCAGATCACCGCATCGCCGATCGAGCGCAGCGTGATATGCAGGCGTTCCTTCTCTTCGAACAGCGCCTCGGTGAGGCGGCGCTGTTCGGTGATGTCCCAGTTGGTGCCGATCATGGACACCGCGGTGTCATCGTCCTGGCGCAGCACCATGGCCATGGCGCGGATGTGGCGCACCGCGCCGTCGGGGCGCTGGATGCGGTATTCGGTATCGAAGGTGCGCGTGCCGCGCACCGCCTCGCGCATCTCGGTGCTTGCCTGCTCGACATCGTCCGGATGCACCATGGCCGTCCAGCGCTTGATGTCCGGCGCGCCCAGGGCAGGATCGACGCCGTGCAGCGCATGCATGCGCGCGTCCCACTCGATCGCGCCGCTGGCAACGTCCCATTCCCAGATGCCTACGCCGCCGGCTTCCACCGCCAGCTGGGTGCGGCGCGACAGCGCCTCGAGCTTTTCCAGCGCGGCCTTGCGCTCGTCGATGTCTTCCACCTGCGAGATGAAATGCAGCGGCTTGCCGGTGTTCTCGTCGTGCACCAGGGAGACGGCCAGCAAGGTCCAGCGATAGTGGCCGTCCTTGTGGCGGAAGCGCTTTTCTATCCGGTACGACTCGATCTCGCCGGCCAGCAGGCGCTCGACCTGGTGCAGGTCGGGGGCGAGATCGTCCGGGTGGGTGATGGTCGGGAAGGGCAGCTCCGCCAGCTCGGCGGCATCATAGCCAAACAGGTCGCAGATGGCGCGGTTGACCTGCAGCCAGCGGCCGTCCAGCCCCACCAGCGCCATGCCGATGGCCGAATGCTCCATGGCCTGGCGAAAGCGCCGCTCGCTGCCGCGCAGCTCGCTGCGGTCACGCCGGTTCTGCTCCAGCAGGAAGGCGATGCAGATCGGGAACACCATGACCAGCGTGGTCGACAGCTGCACCGACTGCAGCAGGAACGGCTCGTTCGCGCCCACGCCGAGCGATGCGGTGACGAGCCCCAGCGCCACCGTGCCGCAGATGGCCAGCAACGTCAGCAGGGCAGTGGCAAAGGGATTGGTCAGCAGCGCCGCCAGCACCAGCGGCAGCGCCATCACCACGAACGGCTCGTTGCTCTTATATAGCGCCACGCCGCCCACCGCCAGGCTCAGCAGGAGCAGGCCGGCAAAACGGGGCAGCTGCGCGCGGCGGAAGGTGTCGGCGAAACGCTCGCGGGTGATCGATACCATCAGCGGCAGCAGCATGACGATGCCCATCGAGTCCGCCGTCCACCAGGTCCACCAGACCGCGCCAAAGCCGCTGTGGTAGGCGGTGCTGATGGTGGCGGCGCCGATGGTGGCGCCCACCGCCGGTCCCAGCGTGCTGGCCGCGCCCAGCGTCAGCGCGAAGCGCGCCAGCGGTCCCGGGCGGGATAGCGTGGCGCCGCTGGTCATGGCGCGCACCAGCCACGCCGAGAACGCGATCTCGACGACGTTGCCCAGCGCCAGCGCCAGCGCAATGGCAGGGCTATCGCCCATGGCCGCGTTGGCCGCCAAGCCCGCCACCAGCATCCCCGCCAGCTGCCAGGGCACATCGCCGCTGCGCTGGTGCAGCAAGATGCCGAGGCCGAAAGCGTTGGCCAGCCAGAGCATGGCCACGTTTCCGGGGTAGCGCGACACGGCCAGCCCGGCCAGGGCCAGCAGGAAGAAGGCGATTGCCGATAGCGACACGCGTTGCCAGCGCGGGTAGGTGGCGGGCAAGGGGCGGACATCCAAATCTGGCGTCATATGGCGTCAGCCTGAAGCTGCGTTCTCGAAATTGAGGCGATGGGCGGGCGTCGGGCAGGTTGCACGCACGGCCCAGCTTAATGGATCAATATAGCGGCGATACGCCGGAATCACGAGGCAATAAGCCCCGGTGTGTTACCGCTGTTCGGACTAGCGCCGGACGCCGTTTTGCGGTAGGAACCTGGCCCGCGGCGAGCTGGAACCGGCCCTGGCGGCCAGTCTGCTGCCATGGCGGACAGGCGCGCTGCCGTTCCAGTCATACAGGCGTTTCAGGCATTGCCCCGCCGAGGAGGGGTATCGGCGCGGATATCGGACCGGCGCGAAGCGCGTCGAAACCGATGCAGCTCGCCGGCGCGCGCTGATCGTCGGCGCCTGGACCGAGTCCGCCAGCTATGTCGACCCGCTCATGCGCGGTGACGGCCACGCCGGGATCGACACCATGATCGCCGTTGTCCATTCGCGCCTTCCGGGTTTGCGCTTTACGCGCGGGACGCCGGTCGACGCACATGGCGGCAACCTGCGCTTTACCTGGGAACCGGCGCCGGCGGGTGCGGCAGCCGTGGTGGTCGGCACCGACTTCGCGACGGTGGCGGCGGACGGCCGGCTGCAAAGCATGACGGGCTTTATCGACCGCGCGCCGGAAGGCATGGCCTGAGGCCGCTCGGGTGCAGTGCACGGCACCGAACGCGACTTCCCTTTTTGCACTATGCTCACAAGGTTTTACGGCGTGCGCACCGCGGCTGGGGCACACGCTGCTGACCGGCCGCCGGCGGCGCGGCGTGGCGGATCGAACCGCCGCGACGCGCCGGGGGCGGACCAGGGCAAACAGACCCAAGGAGCTCCCCCCATGACCACGCTAGATATCAACGGCAAGCCGTTGCAGGTAGACGTTGATCCTTCCACGCCCCTGCTGTGGGCGTTACGCGACAGCCTTGGCATGACCGGCACCAAGTTCGGCTGCGGCATGGCCGCATGCGGCGCATGCACCGTGCACGTGAACGGCCAGGCCACGCGCAGTTGCGTGACGCCGGTCTCGGCGGCGCAGGGCGCGCGCATCACCACCATCGAGGGCGTTACCGGCGACAAGGTTGGCCGCGCGGTGCTCGACGCCTGGATCAAGCACGACGTGGCGCAGTGCGGCTATTGCCAGAACGGCCAGGTGATGAGCGCCGTCGGGCTGTTGCGCAGCAAGAAGCACCCAAGCGATGCCGACATCGACCAGGCCATGGCGGGAAACCTGTGCCGCTGCGGCACCTACCAGCGCATCCGCGCGGCCATCAAGGACGCGGCGCGCGCGCTGGCTTAAGGGGACGACACCATGCGAATCAGATACCTCGAAGCGCTGGCCGGCGGCAATCGCAGGCACGCGGACGCTGGCGGCGTCGCCGCGCTGGACCGCCGCAGTTTTCTCAAGCTGACCGGCTTTGCCGGTGGCGGCCTGGCGCTCGGCATCCTGCCAGCCCAGGCCGCGCTGGCGCAGGAAGGCGCGGCGCCCAAGGCCCCGCCTTCACCGCCGCAGGCGTTCCTGCTGATCGCGCCGGACAACACCGTCACGGTGGCGGTCAACCGGCTCGAATTCGGCCAGGGCGTGCATACGGCGCTGCCCATGGCGCTGGCCGAAGAGCTTGACGTGGACTGGCGCAACGTGCGCGCCACGCTGGCGCCCGCCGGCGATGCGTACAAGGATCCCGCCTTCGGCATGCAGATCACCGGCGGCTCCACCGCGCTCAACCATTCCTTCCAGCAGTACCGCGAGCTGGGCGCGCGCGCCCGCGCCATGCTGGTTTCCGCCGCGGCCACGCAGTGGCAGGTCGATCCGGCGAGCTGCCAGGTGGCGCTGGGCGTGGTCACCTCCGGCAGCCATCGCGCTACCTTTGGCGAGTTGGCGCAGGCTGCCATGGCGCTGCCGGTGCCGCAGCAGGTAACGCTCAAGAACCCGGCGCAGTTCAAGCTCATCGGCAAGCCCACGCGCCGGCTGGACGCGCGCGGCAAGCTGGAGGCTACCACCGCCTTCGGTATCGACGTGCATCTCACGAACATGGTGGTGGCCGTGGTGGCACGCCCGCCGCGCTTTGGCGGCAAGGTGAAATCCTTCAACGCCGACAAGGCACGCGCGATCAAGGGCGTGGCCGACGTGATGCTGGTGCCGGTGGATCGCGGCGGCACCGGCGTGGCGGTGGTGGCCAATGGCTACTGGCCGGCCAAGCAGGCGCGCGATGCGCTGGAGATCGTGTGGGAAGACAGCGGCTCCAGCGTTTCCACCAAGGACCTGTTCGCGCAGTACAGAACGCTGGCCGCGCAACCCGGCACGGTGGCGCTGCAGGCTGACCTGGGCGCCATGTCCGGCGCCGCGCGCACCATCTCGGCGGATTACGAGTTTCCCTACCTGGCGCATGCGCCGATGGAGCCGCTGAACTGCACCTTGCAGGCCGAGGTGTCGGGCAAAGCGGTGCAGAGCGTGAAGGTATGGGTGGGCTCGCAGTTCCAGACCGTGGACCAGGCCGCCATCGGGCGCGTGCTCGGGCTGCCGCCGGCCAAGGTCACGCTCAACACCATGATGGCGGGCGGCGGGTTCGGCCGGCGTGCCGTGCCCACCTCCGACTACCTGGTCGAAGCGGCCAACGTGCTGCTGGCCTGGGTCAAGAACGGGCATGACGAACCGCTCAAGGTGATGTGGAGCCGCGAGGACGATATCCGCGGCGGCTACTACCGGCCGCTGCATGTGCACCGCGCGCGCATCGGCACCGATGCGCAGGGGCAGGTGCTCGGCTGGCAGCACACCGTGGTCGGGCAGTCCATCCTCTCCGGCACGCCGTTCGAGGCGTTCATGGTCAAGGGCGGCGTGGACTCGACCATGGTCGAAGGCCTGGTTGAGAACGACTACGGCTTCCCGCTGCAACTATCGGTGCACCACCCGCAGGTGGCGGTGCCGGTGCTGTGGTGGCGCTCGGTGGGCAACACGCACACCGCCTTCGTCAAGGAAACGCTGGTCGACGAAGTGGCCGTCAATGCCAGGCAGGATCCGGTGGCTTACCGCCTCGCGCGGCTGGACGCGGGCAAGCACGCGCGCCATCGCGCGGCGCTGCAGCTGGCGGTGGACAAGTCCGGCTACGGCAAGCGCAAGCTGCCCAAAGGCCAGGCCTGGGGCGTGGCGGTGCACGAGTCGTTCGGCACGGTGGTGGCCTATGTGGTGGAGGTGTCGCTGGTGAAAAACGAGCCACATGTGCATCGCGTGACGGCCGGGGTGCATGCCAACCGCGTGGTTAATCCCATGTCGGCCGAGGCGCAGGTGCAGGGCGCATGCGTGTTCGGGCTGGCGATGACGCGGCCGGGCTTTGCCATCGAGATTGAAAACGGCGCGGTGAAGAACAGCAACTTCCCCGACTATCCGCCGCCGCGCATCACCGATGCGCCGGTGGTGGACGTGTTCTTCGTGCCCTCCGAGGATCCGCCCACCGGGCTGGGCGAGCCGGGCGTGCCAGCCATTGCGCCAGCGGTGGCCAACGCGCTGTTCACGCTCACCGGCAAGCGCCAGCGGCAGTTGCCGTTCGTGTTCGCCTGAGCGGGCCTGAGCTGGCCTGAGCCCAGGCGCCGGGCTCAGGGCGCGCGGTTGTCGCCGGCCGCGCGCCAGGCCTGCGTGAAGCGCAGCAGGTCGTCGGCCGAGGCATCGGTGATGGCGGCGTAGCGCATGCCGTCCGACTCCCAGAGCGCCAGCTGGTAGCCTTGGCGCGACTCGATCTGCGCCGCCTCGCTACGGCCGGGGTTGAGGGCAGGCTTGCTGTCCGGCTTGTCCGCCGTGCGCGCTGGCAGCACGAACACATCGATGGGGTGCTGGTTGCGGCGGTAGACCAGCACCGCCACCGGCCGCCCGTGCACGTAGTCGAGCCGTCCCCCGACCAGCGGGAAATCTTGCGCAGCGAGTTCCCGTACCGACGGCGCGTAGTCGATCCGGCCATTGAACCAGGGCTTGACGGTGTGGCGGTCCGATGAGGCGACATCGATCGTGTGCCCCGAGATCAGTGCGCGCACGTGGCTGCTCACCATCTCGCCTTCCACCGTCGGCCCGGAGCCATCGCTCAGCGCGTACTGGGCCATGCCAATGCCCAGCGTCGCCACCGTCAGCGCGGCCATGGCGGGGGCCGGCCCGGCGCGGTGGTAGGGCGCATGCGCGCGCAATACGGTGCGCAATTCGCGCAGGTGCGCGAGCTGCGCGGTGCAGGCCGCACATTGCGCCAGGTGCCGCTCAAGGCGCAAAGCATCGCCTGCGCCGAGCTCCCCGTCGGCACTGGCTTGCAGCAGCAGGCGGGCGTCATTGCAGTTCATGGCCTGTCTCCCCTGCAGGTTGCGGCGGTGTGGCGTGGATGGCGGTTGCCGCGGCGGCCCTGCCCGTTGCCGGTGCGCTGGACAGGGTGCCTGCCGCGCTAAGGTCGGCGCCGCCCTGGGTGCCGGTGCCGCGCGCGTCCTCCGCGTGCATGGCGAGCACCGCCGCCGCCAGCAGTTTGCGCGCGCGTGCCAGCCGCGACATCACGGTACCCAGCGGGATGTCCGCGACGGTGGCGATGTCGCGATAAGGCAGGTCCTCCAGCTCACGCAGCACCAGGACTTCCCGAAAGGCCAGCGGCAGTCGCTCCAGCGCCACATGCAGCAGCCGGATATCCTCGGCGCGCAACAGCCATTGCTCAGGGCTGTCGCCGTGGCCATCCTGCCAGCCGGGCAGCGGCTCGCCATCGAAATGCGCATCGTCGTAGTCAGCGCTCTCGGCCTGGCCCGGCTGGTGCCGCTTGCGCCAGGCGGTGAACCACGTGTTGCGCACGATCGCCAGCAGCCACGCGCGTGGCTGGTCGCCCCGGAAGCTGTCAAAAAAGCAGAAAGCCCGCAGGCAGGCTTCCTGCACCACGTCATCGGCCTCCATGGGGCTGCCCGACAGCCAGCGGGCCAGGTTGTAGGCGGCGTCGAGGTGCGGAAGCACCAGATCGTCGAAACGGCGGCGCTGGTCGGCAGCGTTCACGTCACTCCTTTGGCTCGGTGCCCGGGTTGGACGCATCGCGCGCGCTTCCCCGTTCATTCCGTCTCTGCCGCGTATACCGGAAATGCACTGAGTTTATTCCCGATTCTCACCACCACCACGCAAAAAAAATATCGCCGGCAACGGGAATAAACACGCTTGCGCGCCGGTATGACAGGCAGGTCCCCAGCAACCGGATCAATCCGACCGATCCGATCAATCCGGTCGATCCGATCAACCGATGGAGCTCAATATGCAGCGAGCATGGAAGCGGCGCGATTTTCTCGGGCTTGCCGCGTGCGCCGGCGGCGCGGTGTTTGTGTCGGCATTGCCCGGATGGGCCGCCGGCCGCGACGAATCGTTCTACTTTGTCCAACTCTCGGACGCGCACTGGGGCTTCCAGGGCCCGCCCAATCCCGACGCGCGCGGGACCTTGCCCAAGGCGGTGGCAGCGGTCAACGCACTGGCGGAGCCGCCGGATTTCCTGATGTTCACCGGCGACCTCACCCACACCACCGATGACCCCGCCGAGCGCCGCCGGCGCATGCGCGAGTTCCAGTCGATCATCGCCGCGCTCAAGGTGCCGGTCGTGCACCTGATGCCGGGTGAGCACGACGCCAGCCTGGACCAGGGCGCTGCCTACCGCGAACTGTTCGGGCCCACGCATTATGTGTTCGACCACAAGGGCGTGCACTTCATCGTGCTGGACAACGTGTCTGATCCTGCCGGGCGGGTAGGCGCGGCGCAGCTCGACTGGCTCGCCGCGGATCTTGCGCAGCAGCCGCAGTCGGCGCGCATCGTGGTGTTCACGCACCGTCCGCTGTTCGACCTGTATCCGCAGTGGGACTGGGCCACCCGGGACGGCGCGCAGGTCATCGAGCGGCTGATGCCGCATCCCAACGTGACGGTGTTCTATGGGCACATCCACCAGGAGCATCACCACATGACCGGGCATATCGCGCACCACGCGGCGCGCTCGCTGATGTTCCCGTTGCCGGCGGCGGGGTCGCAGCCGCAGCGCTTGCCGGTGCCGTGGGATCCGGCGCAGCCTTATCGGGGATTGGGCTGGCGGGAAGTGGAGGCGGGCAGGGCTGCGGGGGATTTCGGGATCGAGGAGAAGCCTGTCAACGGTTGAGCGGATCGTGCCGTGTCGCTTTGATCGGCTTGGATTGGCTTTGAGCCGCTTGGAACCGCTTTGAACTCGCTATCAGGAGTTGGTCATGTCGGAAATCGGACGGGAAGGAATCAGCCGCAGGCGGGCGCTGTGCTGCTTGCTGGCGCTGGCGGGCGGGACGCCACTGTTGCAAAGCGCTGCCGCTGCGCCGCGGGTGATCAAGGTGCATGCGCGCAAGTTTGTCTTCACGCCAAACCGGATTGCGCTGCGGGTTGGCGAGCCGGTGGTGTTCGAGCTGACCGCGCAGGATGTGATCATGGGGTTTAGCGTGCCGGATCTCGGCATTCGGGAGGATTTGCCGCCCGGCAAGGTCGTGCGGGTTTCGGCCTTGCCCAAGGTGGCTGGCAGCTTTGTGTTCCTGTGCGATATTTTCTGTGGGTCGGGGCACGAGACGATGAATGGGGTGATTGAGGTTAGTTAGGTTGTTGCGGCTGCAGCTGATTGACGTCAAGGTCAAAGGCAACTGCAGTTTCACCACCCCTGCGGGGCGGCGACCTACTTTTTTGTCTTGCCAAAAAAGTAGGCAAAAAAGGCGCGCCGGATGGGGCGACACCCCCTCGGGCTTCGGCGAAAAGAGCGGCCGGGACCCAAACTCGCATCGCCTTAAGGCGATACTCAGACATGGGTCCCTCTTTTCCGCTCTTTTCGCCGAATCCCGAGGCGCCCCATACGGCCTTGGCACACCTTGACGGCTCGCTTCGCATCGCGTTGGGGTGATTCCCGCCCTTCGTGCGGGAATCACGGCTACACCGAATCGATGCTCTGACTCTCCTGCCGGTTTTCTCCCCTCTCCCACACTTGTGGGAGAGCAACCGTGTCAAGCGGGCAGTTTGTTTTCCCACGGCTGACCGGTCTTCGCCATGGTATTGAGGACCGTCAGCAGCTTGCGCATGCAGGCAGTCACGGCGAGCTTGAATGGCTTGCCGGTAAGACTCAGGCGTTCATAGAAACTACGGATGGCAGGGTTATGACGAATCGCTGTTACCGTCGCCATGTACAGCACATTGCGCACCTCGGCTCGACCGCCGCGGATGTAGCGTTGTCCCCGGCGCTTGCCGCTGTCGTCGTTAAACGGCGCCACGCCGACCAGCGCTGCAATCTGCTGGCGGTTGAGCTTACCCAACTCGGGCAGTCGCCCCAGCAGGGTGAACACGCTGACTTTGCCAATGCCCGGCACACTGCTAGGCAATTCCACTTTGTGCTTCCATACGTCGCTGGTGCGCAGCTTGTGGGTCATATCGATATCGAGCGACTTGATGCGGGTGTCCAACCATTCGATATGCTCTTTCAGACTCTTGATGGCAAGCGGCGGCGCAGTGGCGACTCGAGCCTTCTCTTGAGCCCGCATGACCACCAGCTGGCTGCGCCGGTCCAACAGGTCAGCAAATTCGCGCTGCGCCTCGTCGGGCAGCGGACGCACTGGCGGCCGGATCTGCTGGGCAAAACGCGCCAGCACGCGCGCGTCGAGCCGGTCGGTCTTGGCCAGAATCCCGCAAGCTTTGGCGAAGTCGCGCACCTGCTTGGGGTTGACAACCGCGACCGGCAATCCGGCACCGGCCAGCGCGATACTGACGCTGGTTTCATAACCGCCTGTCGCCTCGAGCACGATGCGCTCGATTTGACCTTCGTCGTTATGCTCGGCCAGGTAGGCCAGCAGCGAAGCGATACCCGCTTCGTCATTGGTGAACTGCAAGCTCGCGCTGTCAGGCAAAGAGTCCAGATCCAGCGTGTTCTTGCTAACGTCGATTCCTACAACCTTGATATCCATTTGGCTTATCCCATCCTTGTGACCATTCGGCGTGCTGCCATCCAACCGTTCGGGCTTAGGCTAAACGCTATCAAAAAATGGAAGCCTCGATCCTCGCTCTCCCTCGAACTTGGGCTTTCGCCCAGGGCATGGGGCCATCGATCTGAGGCTTCCAGGACATATTTTCCGACATACAAGGGGCGGGGGAGAGGGCGGGTGCTCGCAAGAGCGAGAGATCTCACATTGACCGTGCCTCAATCCCCTTCTCCGGACGTCAGCACGCGCTGGCTCTTGCGTTCGGCTTGCGCGCTGCGCGCGTGCTCACGTGCTTCGCGCCGTGCCTGCCGCCGTTCCTTGCGCTTCATATGCCAATAGTGCGCGCGATCCAGGTAGAGATACACCACGGGCGTAGTAAACAGCGTCAGCGCTTGCGACAGCACCAGTCCCCCCACCATCGCAAAGCCCAGTGGCCGCCGCAGCTCCGAGCCGGCGCCATGCCCGAGCATCAACGGCAGTCCGGACAACAGCGCGCACATGGTGGTCATCATGATCGGCCTGAAGCGCAGCAGGCACGCCTGGTAGATGGCTTCCTCCGGTTTCATGCCGTGGTCGCGCTCGGCGGTGAGCGCGAAGTCGACCATCATGATGCCGTTCTTCTTGACGATGCCGATCAGCAGGATGATGCCGATCAGCGCGATCACGCTGAGGTCATAGCCACCGGCCAGCAGGATCAGCAACGCGCCCACGCCGGCGGAGGGCAGGGTGGAGAGGATGGTGAGCGGATGGATATAGCTTTCGTAGAGCAGCCCCAGCACGATATACACGGCGACCAGCGCGGCGGCGATCAGGTAAGGCTGCGAGGCAAGCGAGGCGCCAAAAGCCTGTGCCGTGCCCTGGAACGAGCCGGAGAGTGTCTGCGGGCGGCCCATGCCGGACAGCGTGCTGTTGATGGCCTTGACGGCATCGCCCAGCGCCACGCCCTTGGCCAGGTTGAATGAGATCGTGACGGCGGGGAACTGCCCCTGGTGGCTGATCGACAGGTAGGCGGTGCTGTCGGTGTCGATCTTGACGAACGTGGACAGCGGCACTTGCTCGCCGGTCAGCGGCGAGGTCACGTACAGCTTGCTGAACAAGCGCGGATCGTCCTGCAGCGCGGGCGTGGCTTCCAGGATCACGTGGTAGCTGTTGATCTGGGTGAAGTACTGCGCGACCTGGCGCTGCCCGATCGCGTCGTAGAGCGTGGAGTCGATCAGCGCGGGCGTGATGCCAAAGCTCGAGGCGCGCGCGCGGTCGATGGTCAGGCGCGCTGCTGCCGCGGCGTTCTGCTGGTCGGACGCCACGTCGGCGAGCTGGGGCAGGGCGCGCAGGCGCTCCAGGATGCGCGGCGCCCACTGGTTGAGCTCGTCCAGGTTGGAGTCCATCAGCGTGTACTGGTATTGCGTGCGCGACAGCCGCCCGCCCACGTTGATGTCCTGCCCGGCCTGCAGGAACAGGTTGGCGCCCTGCACCTGCGCCAGCTTGGGCCGCAGCCGGGCGATCACTTCGTCGGCACTGACGGTGCGGCCCTGGTCCTTGGGTTTCAGGCTGATGAAGAAGTTGCCTGTGTTGAGCGTATTCTGCCCGCCGGTCATGCCAACCGCGGCGACATCGGGGTCGGCGCGCACGATATCCGCGAGCTGCACCATGCGCGCGTTCATCGACTTGAACGACGCGTCCTGCGCGGACTCCGCGATGCCGAACATGAAGCCGGTGTCCTGCTGCGGGAAGAAGCCCTTGGGTATGTAGATGAACAACGCCACCGTGGTGGCGACCGTGGCGATAAACACGCACAGGGTGAAGAACTGGTGGCGCATCACCACGTCCAGCCAGCGCCTGTAGCCCGACAGCATGGCATCGAAGCCATGCTCGAACCACCGGTAGATGCGGCCGTGATGATGGCCGCGCGGCGGGGTCAGGTAGCGCGAACACAGCATCGGCGTGAGCGTCAGCGAGACCAGCACCGATACGACGATGGTGAGCGTCACGGTCACGGCGAACTCGCGGAACAGCCGCCCCACGATGCCGCCCATCAGCAGCAGCGGGATGAACACCGCCACCAGCGAGACCGAGATCGACACGATGGTGAAGCTGATTTCGGCGGCGCCCTTGAGCGCGGCTTCCATGGGCTCCATGCCGTCTTCCACGTGGCGGTAGATGTTCTCCAGCATCACGATGGCATCGTCCACCACGAACCCCACCGCAATGGTGAGCGCCATCAGCGACAGGTTGTCGCGGCTGTAGCCCAGCAGGTACATGCCGCCGGCGGTGCCCATCAGCGCCAGCGGCACGGTCACACTGGGAATCACCGTGGCGGCCACGTTGCGCAGGAACACGAAGATGATCATCACCACCAGCGCGATGGTGAGCACCAGCGTGAACTCCACATCGGCCACCGAGGCGCGGATGGTCTGGGTGCGGTCGGCCAGCGTGTTGACGTTGACGGTGGGCGGGATCGCGGCCTGCAGGCGCGGCAGCGCGGCGCGGATGCGGTCCACGGTCTCGATCACGTTGGCGCCCGGCTGCTTGGTGATGGCCAGGATGATGGCGCGCCCGTTGTGGAAGGTGTTGTCCGCCGGCGCGGCGGCGCCGGCAAAGCCCCAGCCCGCCAGCTTGGCGTTCTCGGGCCCGTCCACCGCCACGCCGACATCGCGCACGCGCACCGGCGCGCCGCTGCGGTAGGCCAGCACCATGTCGTTCCACGCCGCCGCCTTGGTGACCTGGTCGTTGGTGTAGACGTTGAAGGCCTTGGTGGCGCCATCGGTGCTGCCGGTGGGCTGGTTGACCGTGGTGGCGGCAATCACGCCGCGCAGGTCTTCCAGGCTCATGCCCATGGCCGAGAGCTTCTGCGGATCCACCTGGATGCGTACCGACGGCTTTTGCTGGCCGCCGATGTTGACCAGCCCGACGCCGGAGATCTGCGAGATCTGCTGCGCCAGCACATTGTCGGCGAAGTCGTTGACCTCGGTCAGCGGCAGTGTGTCGGACTGCACCGCCAGCACCAGGATCGGCGAGTCGGCCGGGTTGATCTTGCGGAAGGTGGGGGGCGTGGGCAGGTTGCTGGGCAACTGACCGCTGGCGGCATTGACGGCGGCCTGCACGTCCACGGCGGCGGCATCGATGCTGCGGTTGAGGTCGAACTGCAGCGTGATCTGGGCGTTGCCCTGCGCGCTGGTCGACGTCATCTGCGTGAGCCCGGCGATCAGCGAGAACTGCCGCTCCAGCGGCTGCGCCACGTTCGACGCCATGGTCTCCGGGCTGGCGCCGGGCAAGTTCGCCGACACCTGGATGGTGGGGAAATCCACCTGCGGCAGCGGCGCGATAGGCAGCAGCGGCCACGCGGCGACGCCGACCAGCAGCACGGCCAGCGCCAGCAGCGAGGTGCCGATCGGGCGCTTGATGAAGGTCGCGGAAATGCTCATGGCCGTGCGTTCCCGGCGCGGTTTGCCGGGGCACCGGCGGCCGGCGCTGAGGCGGGCGCTGCGCCGGCATCCGCGATGGTGGTGGCCGCGGTCGTCTCGTTCACGCGGGTGCCGGGCTTGAGCTTGTATTGCCCGTCCACCACGACCCGCTCGTCGACCGCCAGCCCCTTGGCCACGACGGCCTTGGCGTCCTGGGTCTCCGCCACCTCGATCGCGCGGGATGCAACCGTATGGTCTGCCTGCACCACATAGACATAGGTGCCGGTCTGGCCGCGTTGCACGGCGGCGGCCGGGATGGTCAGCGCCTGGTCGCGCTCTCCTAGCACCAGCCGCGCATTGACGTACTGGCCGGGCCACAGCGTGTGCGAGGGATTGGGGAAGCGCCCTTTCAGCTGGATGGTGCCGGAGGTGGTGTCGATGGTGTTGTTGAGCAGGATCAGCTTGCCTTGTCCGAGCAACTGGCCGCTGGCGCGCTCGCTGGCCTCCACCGCGAGCGGTGTGCCGCTGGCCTGCATGGCGCGGTTGATGCGCTGGAATTCGCCATCGGGCAGCGTGAATACCACGTCGATCGGGTCGATCTGGCGGATCACCACCAGGCCGTTGGCGTCGGCCGCGTGGACGATATTGCCCGGGTCGACCAGGCGCGCACCAACGCGCCCGGATAGCGGCGCGGTGATGGTGGTGTAGTCGAGCTGCACGCGGGCGACGTTGACCAGCGCTTCGTCGGTCTTCACCGCGGCGGCCAGCTGCGCCACCAGCGCGCGCTGGGTATCCAGCGTCTGCTGCGTGGTGGCGTTTTCCTTGATGAGGCCCTCGTAGCGCTGCAGGTCGAGGCGCGCATTGGCTAGCTGCGCCTCGTCACGCGACCTCTGCGCCATGGCTTGCTGCAGCTGCGCCTGGAACGTGCGCGGGTCGATCTGCGCCAGCAACTGCCCGGCCTTGACGTCCTCGCCCTCGACAAAGCCGACGCGGTCGAGCTGGCCGTCCACGCGCGGCTTGACCGTCACCGTGGCCATCGCCTGCACGGTGCCGACGCCCGCCACGCCAATCGGCACGTTCTCGCGCTTGACCTGTGCGCTGGTCACGGTTACCGCCGGCACTGGCGGCGCTGCCCCGCGTGGCGCCGCCATGCGCTTGAGCGGGCCGGCGGCGAACCACGCCACGGCTGCCAGCATGAGCACGGCCAGGCCGATCAGGACGGGGTTGCGGCGGGAGAACTGGGTCGCCATGGATTGCCTTGGAAGTGGTCTGCCGATGTGGGTCGGGGGATCAGGGGATCAAGAGATCAGGGTTGCGCCAGCGCATCGCTTTGCCAGCCGCCGCCGATCGCCTTGACCAGCGCCACGCTGGCTGCAAGCTCACGGCCACGCAACTGGATTGCGGTCCGTTCGTTAGACAAGGAAAGGGCCTGTGCCGTTACCACCGAGAGGTAGGACGCCGTGCCAGCGCGGTATTGCGCCAGGCTCACGCGCTCCGCCACGCGGGCAGCATCCACCGCATGGTCCTGCACCACCACCTCCTGGTCGAGCACGCGCAGTGCCGAGAGGTTGTCTTCCACCTCCTGCATGCCGCTGAGCACGGTTTGCCGGTACGCCGCCACCGCCCCGTCGTAGGCCGCCGCCGCCTGGTCGTTTTGCGCGTTGCGCCGCCCGCCGTCAAAGATGGTGCCGGCCAGCGCCGCGCCCAGCGACCACACCCGGCCGGGCGGCCCGAACCAGTTGGCCAGGCTGCCGCTGCTGGCGCCGCCCACTGCGGAGAGCACCAGCGACGGGAAGTACGCAGAGCGCGCCACGCCGATATTGGCATTGGCCGCCGCCATGCGGCGCTCGGCCGCCGAGATGTCTGGGCGGCGCTCCAGCAGCGCCGAAGGCAGCCCCGGCGGCACCGCCAGCGGGCGCATCGAAAACGCCTCTGGCGCCAGCGTGAACTCGGCTGGGGCGCGCCCCAGCAGCACAGCGATCGCATGCTCAAGCTGGTTGCGCTGCACGTCGAGGTCGATCGCCTGCGCTTGCGCCGCGTTCAGCGTGACCTGCGCCAGCGCCACGTCGCCCGCGGTGGCCACCCCCGCGCGGAACTGGCTCTGGGTCAGCTTGAGGGAGTCCTCGTAGGCGGCCAGCGTGCGCGCATAGAGCGTCTTGAGCACATCGGTGACGCGCAACTGGATATAGTCCTGCACCAGCTCGCCCTGGATCGTCAGGCGCGCGGCGGCGAGGTCGGCGGCGCTGGCCTGCGCGTTGTCGCGGGCCGCTTCGATGCTGCGCCGCACCTTGCCCCACAGGTCGATTTCCCAGCTGGCATCGAGGTTGGCCGAATGCGTGTTGGACACCGTCTGGATGCCCAGCGTGTTGGTGCGCGCGCGCCCCACGCCCACGCCCGCACCGAGCGTGGGATACAGGCTGGCCCGCGCCGCCTGCGCCAGCGCGCGGGATTGCCGGTACTGGGCCTCGGCCTGGCGCAGGCTCTGGTTGGCTGCGTTGGCTTGCCCGACCAACTCATTCAGGCGGGCATCGCCGAAGCCCGCCCACCACGCCTGTGTCAGGTCCACCGGACGGGGCTCGGCAACCTTCCATTGGTGATCGTCCGGCACGGCTTCGCGATACGCGGCGGGGGTCTCGACCGGGGGGCGCCGATAGTCCGGCCCGACCGCGCAGCCGCCCACCCAGGCAGACGCCAGGGCGATGCAGAGCAGGCGCGGCGAGAGCAAACGCGCGGCGCTCATGAAGGCGAGAAGCAAGCGATATTCATGACGGGCTTTCGTGAGGCGATGCCGTTGTTTGTCGTTTCCTGCTCGGGCTGGCGGATTGGTTTCCGCGCGCACGCACGCCGCCTGCGCGGCGTCGCGCAGGCGGGTCTTATGGCAAGCATAGTGCGGCGCGGGAATGTGTGAAACGCGCTGCGCATTACTGAATATTTCACTCGCGTACGCCGATGTGCCGGGCTGCGCCACGGCTTGCGCCGCCAAGTGAAGCGCGAAATACACCCACGGATGCGGCACGCGGCGGGCGCGCGTGCCTGTTACGGGATCTTGCAGTGGGTGGATGCCGGGTGGACGCCGGCTGGTGCAGCGCGGCAAAAGGCGATCCGGCACCAGCGCCGCGCAGGACGCCCCGGCGCCGCGCGAGCGGCCACGGGCGGGCCGCCGCAGCCTGTTGTAATCTTGTGTAATTGTGCGCCAGCGAGCCCCCGCGGGTTGCATTTGCTGCGCCTGCCGCGTAGAAAGTAGGTGTCAGGCGGTCGCGGCGGAAGGGCTGCGGCAATCCACACGGCCGGCCGACGCATATAACTACATGACATCTGGACGACGAGCGGGAAGGCGTGGCCATGGAGACCGATCAAGAAAGCACACTGACGTACGCGCTGCTGACAGTGCCAGCGCGTGCCGCCATCTGCCGCGCGCTGCTGGAGGCGGGCGAAGCTGGCATGCCGGCGTTCGAGCTGGCCGGCGTCGCCGGGCTGAGCCTGCCGCGCGCCAGCCACCATTTCAATGAACTGATGCAGGCCGATGTGCTGGGCCTGGTCGTGCGCGACCGGCAGGTGATCTATGTGCTCAAGGCCCGCCGCGCGGTGAGCCTGGCGCTGGAGTATCTCGACAGCAGCGGGTTGTAGCAGGCCCGCGGCCGGCATGGCTGCAGCCCGGGGCTGTTAAACTGCGCGCCTGCGCGCCAAGGGCCTCCCGTTGTCCAGGTGGCCCTTTTTGTCTTGATTCTTGACGTTTCCCCAGCACGAAATCTCCCGCCCATGTCAGCACTGGAACGCTTGTTTGTTGCCCTGGAAGAGCACGGCTGGGCCGTGTCCGACGACCTCGTCGACACCACGCTGGCGGCGCGGCTGCATGCCGAGAGCCGCGCGGCGTGGGAGGCCGGCCTGTTCCATCCGGCCCGCATCGGGCGGGGCGAAGCCACCGCGCGCGACGCGGGCATTCGCGGCGATTCGATCCTGTGGCTCGACGACGCGCCCGCCGGCGCGGGCAGGGCGGATTTCCAGGCCTGGGCTGCGGGTTTGCGCGAGGCCTTGAACGAGCGCTACTTCCTGGGCTTGAAGCGCGAGGAATTTCACTTCTCGCACTATCCGGTCGGCACCGCCTACAAGAAGCACGTGGACCAGCATCGCGCGACCCTGCATCGCAAGATCTCGCTGGTGCTCTACCTCAATCCTGAATGGAGCGAGCGCGATGGCGGCGAACTCGCGCTCTACGGGCAGGACGACGGCGCCACCGAGTTGCACCGCGTGCTGCCACAGCGCGCGCGGCTGGTCGTGTTTCGCAGCGACCTGGTCCCGCATGAAGTATTGCCTTGCCACAAGACGCGCTGGGCACTTACCGGCTGGTTCCGTACCGATCACGCCTGAACCGCCTGAATCACCTGAGCGGCATCAGCAGCGTAACCAGCAACCCGGGGCAAAGGCATGAACACACGACCGCAGCCGCACGAAGATGACACCGCCGCCGGACACTTTTCGGCCGAGCTCGAAGCACTGCTCCGCTCGCATGCCATGCGACGGCAACTGGTCAAGGGCGAGGTGCTGTTTACCTACGGCTCCAACCCGGACGCGCTCTTCTGCGTCGAGCGGGGCGCCATCAAGGTCAGCAGCACGGCGCAGAACGGGCGCGAGGCCGTGGTCAGCCTGCTGGAGCCCGGGCAGTGGTTCGGGGAGGTCTCGCTCTTCATCGATGCGCACCGCGTGTACGACACGCGCGCTGCGGAGGCTAGCGAGTTGTTGGTGATTCCCGCCGCCACCTTCCATACGCTCATTGCGCGCGAGCCGCGTTGGCTGATGGAGTTCACGCAACTGATCTGCCGGCGCTACCGCAGCGCACTGGAGTGGATTGACGAGGTGATCCTGATGCCGTTTCCGGTACGGCTGGCGCGGCGCCTGCTTGCCGTCGAGCATGCGCACGCGCTGTCCACCCTCGGCACGCCGGGCGTGCGGACATCCGGCGCCCCCGCCGCGCTCAGGCTCTCCCAGGAAGACCTGGGCCATATGCTTGGCGTGTCCCGCCAGAGCGTCAACCGGCAGCTCAAGGACTGGGAGAAGCAGGGCGTGCTGCGCCTGGAATACGGACGCCTGACGTTATCCGACAAGGCGGCGCTGCAGGCCATCGCCAGCGAGTCCGCGCCGGGCACGTAGCTTGGGCGGTTGCGCTTCGTCGCAAGAATGAAATAACCGGCGGCTAAGATCGTGGCGGGGCCGGTGGATACTTTTCCCTTCGCGGGGATGGCAGGTTTTTTGACGAAATCCGTGTCTGCACGGCCCCGTCCCGATTGACGGCGATGGCTGTTGCCTCCCTTTCCTCCTTTCCTCCCCTCCGCGCCGCTTGCGAAAATAAACGATATATACTGTTTTGATACCACTGCGATCAAAACAGGAGGATGCATGGCAACGGTTTCGAATGGGCGCCCGCGTGCGCCCGCGCCCGCCGCGGCGCAGAAAATGGCAGCCACCGCAGTGAAGCGGCCGGTCAAGCGCGCCAGTAAGGCGGAGACGGCAGGCAAGGCTGCCAAGGTTGAAACGGGTACGTCCGTGGCTGCCGCACCGAAGGCCGCGAAAGCAGAGAAGGTTGAGAAGGTTGAGAAGGTTGAGAAGGTTGAGAAGACACAGAAGCCCGTCAAGGCCAAGGTCGTGCGCGACAGCTTCACCATGCCGGAGTGGGACTATGCCAAGCTGGCGGAGCTCAAGCGGCGCTGCCTGAACGGCGGCGCGCACGTGAAGAAGAGCGAGTTGCTGCGGGCTGGGCTCAAGATGCTGGAGTCGCTGCCGGAGCGGCAATTGCTGGCCGTCGTGGCCCAGGTCGAGACCGTCAAGACGGGCCGGCCCGCCAAGCGCAAGGCGCGCGACGCGGCTTCCGGGCAATGAAGTCGCGGCGCGCATTGCGTGGCACCTGGATGTATTCCGTCCAGGTGCGCGTCGTATCTTGCGGGTTTCATGAATAGTTGATGACAGCCTCAACCATCTGCCGATTCGGTCGTTAAGATGGGCAGGGCTTACCAATCCTGAAGCCGGACCGGCTGGGCGCTGCCTTGCCGGTCCTTCGCTTTTCAGAGCCTTCACCGTTTCTTGCCGGCGCCATCGTCATCCGCAGAATGAGTCTCTTCAGGCCGTCTTTCTGGTGCCCGTTTTCCGTGTTCGCCGTCGTCACGGTGCCGCTGGCCGAGTCACCGCGGGAGCGGCCTCCGGGCGATGTGTCGGCACAAGCCGGATCGAACCCGGACGCGCGGCGAGACCTCCTCACGGCGCCCACGCTCCCTGCCCGCTAGCCTGGCAGCAGCGCTCCTGCCGTGGCATCGTTTCGTTGCGGCGCAAGGCGACGCATCGCTCTCTATATATCTGGAAAGGGGTCACAAAGCGCCTATAATTATGGTGCATTGCACCAATTCGCCCGCTGCCATCCGACTGTACAAGATGGAACCATGCTCCCTATCAACCTGAGGTAAATCCATGTTGCCGTGTGAGCGATGCAAGCGCCAGGCCGGCAGGCCAGGACACCTGCCGCCGCACGAGGACCTCGAGGCCGCGCGCGCCGATGCGCAGGCCCAGGACGGCGCCGCCTATGCCTACCGCTGCCGCCGGTGCGGCTACGCGCTGGTGCTGCGCAGTCCCAGCCGGGAGGTGCCTGACTACTGGGCCCTGGAAGGCCGGGCGCCCTCCACCTGAAGCTGACGGGATGCCGGCCCGAGCCCGGCGTGCCCGCCATTGTTCCCGCCACGCCGCCGTGCTCGCCCACGCGGAGCGTATCGAGGCAGAGGCGATGGCTTTCGAGCGTCAGCTGTCCGGCCAGGCACAGGAGCTGGACGGCATGCTGCGGATCTCGTCGTCCGACTGGTTTGGCGTGCATATGCTGACCCCGGTGATCGCGGACTTTATCCGCGCCCATCCGCGCGTCGCGGTGGAACTGGTCACCGATGCGCGCTTGCTCAGCCTGGCACGGCGCGAGGCGGACCTGGTCTTTCGCATCCGCGCCTTCGACGAGGCCGATATCGTGCAGCGCAAGCTGATGCACATGGACTACGCGCTTTACTCGGCGCCCGGCGTGGCACCGCCGTGCGCGGGCGATGGCGAGGGGCATGCCCTGCTGACGCTGGATGCGGGCTTCGCGGGCCTGCCCGACATGGCCTGGATGCGCAAGCAACTGCCGAACGCCCGGGTAGCATTCGGCAGCAACAGCCGCGAGGCGCAGGCCAAGCTGTGCGCGGCTGGCGCGGGGCTGGCTGTCCTGCCCTGCGCGCTGGCCGAGCGCATCGGCGGCCTGCAGGCCATCGAATTGGGCGAGGCGCCGCCGGGGCGCGACGTCTGGGTGGGCTATCACCGCGACCTGCGCCGCCTGGGGCGGCTGCGCGCCTTCCTGGATGCGACCATCGAGCGCCTGGGCAATAGCGCAGGCGCTTAGTCCCCGGCAATCTCCACCACCAGCTTGCCCTTGGCCGTGCCGGTCTCGATGGCGCGATGCGCATCGATGGCGCTGTCGAGCGTGAAGTGCCGCGCATCGAGCCGCACGGAAAGCTTGCCCGCATCGGCCAGCCGCGCCGCTTCGCGCAGGATCTCGCCGTGGTGCGCGCGGCCCTTGCCGGTGAGCATCGGCATCAGCGTGAACACGCCTGAATACGTGGCCGCGCGAAACGACAGCGGCGCCAGCGCGTGCGTGCCCCAGCCCAGGCAGCTCACCACATGACCGCCAAAGGTGCGCGCCGCCAGAAAAGAATTGTCCAGCACCGCGCCGCCCACGGTGTCGTAGACCACGTCGAAGCCCTCGCCCGCGGTGTATTGCTCGACATACTGCGCGACTGATGTCGCGGCGTGGTCGATCGCGGTGGCGCCATAGCCCTCGATGATCGCCTTCTGCGCGGCCGAGCCCGTGGCGTAGACCTGCGCCCCGAGCGCGCGGGCGATCTGCACCGCGATATGCCCCACGCCGCCGGCGCCGCCATGCACCAGCACCTTCTGGCCGGGCTGCACACGAGCCCGGTCGACCAGGCCTTCCCACGCGGTGATGAACACCAGCGGCAATGCGGCGGCTTCGCGCATCGACAGCGCGGCGGGCTTGCGCGCGAGCAGGTCGGCATCGGCCGCCGCGTACTGCGCGAGCGAGCCTTGCAGGCCGCCCACGCCACCGGTCATGCCATAGACCTTGTCGCCGGGCGCGAAAGCCGTCACGCCCGCGCCCACGGCTTCGGCCACGCCGGCCAGGTCCAGGCCCAGCACGGCGGGCAAGGGCTGGCGGGCGTGCTCCGCCTGGCCGGCGCGGATCTTGGCGTCGAGCGGATTGACGCCGCTGGCCAGGATGCGCACCAGCACCTGGCCGGGGCCGGCCACTGGCTTGGGAAGCTGGACCGCCGTGAACGGCGCGCCGGCGGATTCGACGATGAGGGCCTGCATGGTGGGGTGGGACATGATGCGCTCCGGATAGGTTGGCGATGAACCAGCGATGGGTTTGAGCCGGGTTGGTGTGACCATTCTTGGCCAGGCCGGCGCGCTCGTAAATCAACGCTTCTGTACTCTTGCCATGCAGTTTTGAATGGGGCGGCTTCTTGTCACGTCGTGTCACGTCGTGTCACGTCGCCGTGGAGGTGGGTGACGTTGAGTATCGCGCAGCGGGCGAAAGTGCCGCAGGCAACACCACGGGTGGCATGCGATGATCCCGCCCGGAAACATTGGGCTGGTGATCCATGGGTAACTTTTATTTCGGCGAAATCCGTCCGGATTCCATCAGGACGCGAATAAAGATTTCGCCGCGCGGCCAGGCTCCATAACGATTTTCACAATTCCAGGGTAAACACGTATCAAGTCGTTGACTTGAAAACGCTACCCCCCGTCCCTATAATTAGCACTCGTTGGGCATGAGTGCTAACAGACCTCTCCCGACGTACTAATTCTGCTGGCCGTCAGTGCTGGCGGTCATTTTTTGTGAACCAAAAATCACTTTTTGTACCAAGGAGTCCGTATGAATCTGCGTCCTTTGCACGACCGCGTGATCGTGAAGCGTCTGGACAATGAAACCAAGACCGCTTCCGGCATCGTGATTCCCGACAACGCTGCCGAAAAGCCTGATCAAGGTGAAGTGCTCGCCGTGGGCCCCGGCAAGAAGGACGACAAGGGCGCTTCGATCGTCCTCGACGTCAAGGTGGGTGACCGCGTGCTGTTCGGCAAGTATGCCGGCCAGGCCGTGAAGGTGGATGGCCAGGAACTGCTGGTCATGCGCGAAGAAGACATCATGGCTGTGGTGAACAAGTAATCCACGCACCCCATTCGTACAGATTTAGGAGATTCAGAACATGGCAGCTAAAGACGTAGTATTCGGCGACGCCGCCCGTGCCAAGATGGTCGAAGGCGTGAACATTCTCGCCAACGCAGTCAAGGTTACCCTGGGCCCGAAGGGTCGTAACGTGGTGCTGGAGCGCAGCTTCGGCGGCCCGACCGTGACCAAGGACGGCGTGTCCGTGGCCAAGGAAATCGAGCTGAAGGACAAGCTGCAGAACATGGGCGCGCAAATGGTCAAGGAAGTGGCTTCCAAGACCAGCGACAACGCCGGTGACGGTACCACCACCGCAACCGTGCTGGCCCAGTCGATCGTGCGCGAAGGCATGAAGTACGTTGCCGCCGGCATGAACCCGATGGACCTGAAGCGCGGCATCGACAAGGCTGTGGTGAACGCGGTTGAAGAGCTGAAGAAGCTGACCAAGACCACCACCACCAGCAAGGAAATCGCGCAAGTTGGCTCGATCTCCGCCAACAGCGACGAAGTGATCGGCAAGCTGATCGCTGAAGCGATGGACAAGGTCGGCAAGGAAGGCGTGATCACCGTGGAAGACGGCAAGTCGCTGGCCGACGAGCTGGAAGTCGTGGAAGGCATGCAGTTCGACCGCGGCTACCTGTCGCCGTACTTCATCAACAACCCGGAAAAGCAAGTTGTCGCCCTCGACAACCCGTTCGTCCTGCTGTTCGACAAGAAGATCTCGAACATCCGTGACCTGCTGCCGGTGCTGGAACAAGTGGCAAAGTCGGGCCGCCCGCTGCTGATCATCGCTGAAGACGTCGAAGGCGAAGCCCTGGCGACCCTGGTGGTGAACAACATCCGTGGCATCCTGAAGACCGCCGCTGTCAAGGCTCCGGGCTTCGGCGACCGCCGCAAGGCCATGCTGGAAGACATCGCCATCCTGACCGGCGGTGCAGTGATCGCTGAAGAAATCGGCCTGACGCTGGAAAAGGCAACCCTGCAAGAACTGGGTCAAGCCAAGCGCATCGAAATCGGCAAGGAAAACACCATCATCATCGACGGCGCCGGCGACGCAGGCTCGATCGAAGCACGCGTGAAGCAAATCCGTGCCCAGATCGAAGAAGCGACCTCGGACTACGACCGTGAAAAGCTGCAAGAACGCGTGGCCAAGCTGGCCGGCGGCGTTGCAGTGATCAAGGTAGGAGCCGCCACCGAAGTCGAAATGAAGGAAAAGAAGGCACGCGTGGAAGATGCACTGCACGCAACCCGTGCAGCCGTGGAAGAAGGCATTGTCCCCGGCGGCGGCGTGGCCCTGCTGCGCGCTCGCGCTGCCATCGCTAACCTGACCGGCGACAACGCTGACCAGAACGCTGGCATCAAGATCGTGCTGCGCGCCATGGAAGAGCCGCTGCGCCAGATCGTGCTGAACGCTGGCGAAGAAGCTTCGGTCGTCGTGGCCAAGGTCATCGAAGGCAAGGGCAACTACGGCTACAACGCCGCCACCGGCGAGTACGGTGACCTGGTGGAAATGGGCGTGCTGGACCCGACCAAGGTGACCCGCACCGCGCTGCAGAACGCTGCTTCGGTCGCATCGCTGATGCTGACCACCGACTGCGCAGTTGCCGAAACGCCGAAGGATGAATCGGCTCCGGCAATGCCGGGCGGCATGGGCGGCATGGGCGGCATGGACGGCATGATGTAAATCTGCCGGCCAGCCAAACGGCAGCCTGCTGTACCCGCATCACCCGTAGTAGCAAAAACCCCCGCTGGCGCGAGCCGGCGGGGGTTTTTGTTTTTGGGGCGACAGTACCGGCCGAAGGCGCGCCGTCGCGGGAAAGGCTCAGAGCTCCACCGTGTAGCACCAGTCGAAGGCCGGGTTCTCCGGCTCACCGGTTTTGCGGCGGATATAGCCGCGCGGGTTGCACACCACGCGCGCATCTTCCAGGCGGTAATCGAAGCCGGTATGCGTATGGCCGTGCACCCACAGGTCGGCCTGCGCAACCAGGTCTGGCCTGCGCGAAATAAAGCCGGCGGAGACCAGGTCATGGGAGAAGCGCGGGTCGAGGCTGCCGAGATCCGGCGCATGGTGGGTTACCACCACCGTCTTGCCGGCAAAGGGCGCGGCGAGCTGCGCCGCCAGCCAGGCGCTGGCCGCTTCGTGCCGCGCCAGGGCGTCGGCGGTGGTGAAGCGGCGCCGCTGGCCGTCGCCATCCGCCACTTCGATCAGGCGGTGGTCCACCATCACGCCAGCGCAGGCCAGCATCGACTCATCGCGCCGGCCAGCGCCAAACAGCGCGTAGTCGGTCCACCAGGTGGTGCCGATCACGCGCACCGGCTCGCCTGCCAGGTTGTCGAAACAAGCCACCGCGTCATTGAGCACGCGCACATGCGGCGCCGCCCCCGCGGCCTGCGCCATCTCCGCGTCCACTTGCTCGAAGGCGCTCTCGTAGTACTCGTGATTGCCGGGCACATAGACCACCGGCCCCGAAAAGGTGCGCGCGGCCCAGTCGACGCCGGCGCGGCCATTGGCGATATCGCCGGCCAGCACCACCAGGTCGGCGGGGCAGTCGGGCACCGCCGCTGGTGTGTCGTGTTCGAGGTGCAGATCGCTGAGGATGCGGATCTTCATAGGGTCTCCATGCGAAATGCCGACGCGCCGACGGTAGGGGGGGCTGGCTGTATTCTTCATGCGAGCGAAGACATGGTCAAGCGTCATGGGCGCGTCGCGCCCTTCACTTCCCGCCGGCGGGCATGCTGGCAATTTGTGCCACCAGCAAAAACGCCCGGACAAAGTCCGGGCAAGACTGGCTCCCTGGCATTGCACCGGGAGACAATCGAGGGAGCGACGTCCGGTCAGGTGAGGCTAGCCAGCTCACTGGCCGGACATGGTCGGCAACAAGACCCGGTAGATCTGGATGAATGCGGGTCCAAGCAACACTAGCAGCAGTGTCGGGAAGATCATGAAGATCAAGGGGAACAATAGTTTCAGCGCAATCTTCGCGGCCTGTTCCTCGGCACGCATGCGGCGCTTGGTGCGCAGCATGTCGGACAGCACCCGCAGCGACTCCCCCAGGCTCGTGCCGAAGCGGTCGGCCTGGTTCAGCATGGATGCGAATTTGTCCACGTCTTCCACACCGGTGCGCAGCGCCAGGTTGGTCAGCGCCTTGTCCTTGGCGAAGCCAGAGCGCAGTTCCAGCAGCATCAATTGCAGCTCGTCGGCCAGCACCGGACAGCGCAGCGCGAGTTCATCCGCCACGCGCATCAGCGCCGCGTCGAGCCCGAGCCCGGCCTCCACGCAAACCGTGAGCAGATCAATCACGTCCGGAAACTCCTCGAACACCGCGCGCTTGCGGTTATCCACCTTGCGCGATAGCACGGCATTGGGCAGGTAGTAACCAATCGCGCCTAGTACCGCCAGCAGTGCCAAGGTCTTGTACTGCCCCTGGAACGCCTGCATGCCGCTCACCGCTACCAAGGCCAGCATGGGCAGCCCGATGGCCAGCACCGTCTTGGCGGCGAAGTAGAGATGCGGCGCGGCACTGCTGCGCCAGCCGGCGTTCATGAAGCGCACGCGCATCTGCGAGCCTTCCCAACCCTCCTTGGGCAACGACAGGCGGGACACGGGCCTGGCCCACCGCACCAGGTTGTCGAGCCAGGCATTGTCCTGCCCCGTGCTGGCTCCGGTGGCCGTACCGATTATCTGCCCCATCCTCTCGCGTGCCCGGCTTGGCGTGAATGTCAGCAGCAGACCGAACACCGCGCCGAACGCTGCCACAAAAATGAGAACCAGCATCAGGACCTGCTCTGTATGGACATCTTGCATGATCGCCTCCGGAATCGAGAATTCTGCTTACTTCTGGGTCGCGCACATTCAGACCCGGATACGGATGATCCGGCGCATCCAGACGACGCCGAGCGTCATTCCTCCCAGCGCCATCCCGACCATCTTGAGGCCGATCGGGTCTTGCCATAGCACTGTCATGAAATCCGGATTCACCACGAGAATCAGTCCCGCGGTGGCGAACGGGAGCAGGCCCAGTATCCAGGCCGATAGCCGCCCCTCTGCCGAGAGCACCTTGATCTTGTCGAACAGCTTCAGGCGTTCACGCACCAGGTTGCCGATCGTGTCGAGAATTTCGGCAAGGTTGCCGCCGCTCTCGCGCTGTATCAGTACCGCGATCACGAAGTAGCGCAAGTCGTTGATCGGCACTCGCATCGCCATGTTGGTCATGGCTTCGTCCAGAGCGACTCCGTAATTGATCTCCTCAAAGGTAGTCCGGAATTCGCGGCCCATCGGGTCTTTTACCTCCTGCCCCACCATCCCCAGCGCACTCGAGAAGGAGTGCCCCGCGCGTAGCGCGCGGCTGATCATGTCGACAGCATCGGGCAATTGCATCTCCAGTTGCTTGAGGCGTTTATGCCGAAGTGCGATGACATGCCAGACAGGCAATGAGCCAACCAGTAATGCGCCCAGTACCACCAGTCCCGGCGGCACGGGCAGCAGCGGCACGAGCGCCAGCGTGCACAGCGCGACCAGCCCGCAATAGCCGAGTAGCTGCGCAACCGACCACGTGCTCCCGGATTGCTCGAGCCATCGGTCGAGCCCGCCGACGCGAGGCAGCATCAGCAGCCAGCGTTGCAACAACGGCGTGTTGCTTAGCATGCGCCCCTTCAGGATCGACAGGGTCTCTGCGCTAACCTGCCCGCCGGCCGACAGCGACCGCAGCCTGGCCTCGATCCGCTTCGCCGCCGGGCCGTGGTAATTGTTCCACCAAAGGTAGACGCCTTCGATGCAAAGCACCACTGCAGCGAACAACAAGATGATGAAGGCATAAAATATGAAGCTCATTTTCTTCTCCCCGCATTCTCTGTGCCGCTGGCCGGTTCAGACGTCGAAGCGCTTTGCCGGGTCATAGGTCTCGTCGGGCAAGCCCACGCCGAACACGCGCAGGCGTTCGGCAAACTTCGGGTACACGCCTGTGGCGCGGAAGTGCCCGTTGACCGTGCCATCCTGGGCCACACCGGTACGCTGGAAGGTAAAGATCTCCTGCATATTGATGATCTCGCCCTCCATGCCGGTGATCTCCTGGATGCTGACTATCTTCCTGCGCCCGTCAGTCAGCCGGGACGCCTGAACAATGACGGTGATTGCCGAGGATATCTGTTGCCGGATTGCCTTCGGTGGCAGGTTGAGGCCGGCCATGCTGACCATGTTTTCCAGGCGCGTAAGCGCATCGCGCGGTGTATTGGCGTGGATGGTGGTCAGCGAACCCTCATGGCCGGTATTCATCGCATTGAGCATGTCCAGCGCCTCGCCACCTCGCACCTCGCCCAGGATGATGCGGTCGGGACGCATGCGCAGCGCGTTGCGTACCAGGGCGCGCTGCGTGATCTCACCCTTGCCTTCGATATTCGGCGGCCGTGTTTCCAGTCGCAGCACGTGCGGCTGGCGCAACTGGAGTTCCGCGGCATCCTCGATGGTGACGACGCGCTCGCTCTCGGGAATGAAGCCGGACAGGATGTTCAGCAGCGTGGTCTTGCCACTGCCGGTTCCGCCTGACACCAGCACGTTCACCTTGGCGTGTGCTAGCGCCTGCAGGAGTTGCGCCATCGGCGGCGTGAGGCTCTTGAGTTCGACCAGGTTGGCTACCTGCAGGGGATTGACGGCGAACCGCCGGATCGATAGCAAGGGACCATCGATGGCGGAGGGGGGAATGATCGCATTGACGCGCGAACCGTCCGGCAGCCGCGCGTCCACCATCGGACTGGTTTCGTCAATGCGTCTGCCGACCCGCGACACAATCTTCTCGATGACTTTCATCAGGTGTGCGTCGTCGTAAAACGTGACATCGGTGAGTTCCAGCTTGCCGCGCCGCTCCACGAAGGTCTGTTTCGCCGTGTTGACCAGGATGTCGGAAACCGTAGGGTCTTGCAGCAGTGGCTCAAGCGGCCCGAAGCCGAACATCTCGTCGTAGACCTCCGATGTGAGCAGCCTGCGCTCGGCGTCATTGAGCAGGATCTTCTCTTCCTCGATGATGCTGCTCACCAGCAGGTTGATTTCCTGCCGGACCTGCTCCTGGGGGAAGCGCGCCAGCCGCTCCAGCTCCACACGGTCCAGCACCGTCTCATGGATGGTCCGCTTGAACGCGCGGTAGTTCGCCGGGGTCGGCGGGAACTGGATTGTCCCATGGCCATTGGCGATGAAGGCAGGCTGGCTGGGGCTCGACAGTTGATCGCGGATCGACATGATGATCTCCGGTAGGGGAATCAGGAACTCGGTGGCTCAGGTTGCACGCGTGCGCAGCATCAGCTTGCGCAACGGCGACACGCTGTCTTGTTGCGCACGGCGCTCGGCTCCGGCTCCGGCTCCGGTTGCGGCAACGAACTGCGTACCCAGTGCCAGGATCGCCTTGGCGATGGCGCTGCGTTTGTGGGATTTCGCGACCGGCTCTCCGTGGCTGATTGCCTCGTCGACAGCCGAGGAATCGTCGGGCAGCGCGTGGAAGATCTTCATGCCAAACACGTCGCCCAGGGCCGAGCGGGCCAGCGCATTGCGGCGGCCCTCGCGATTGAGCAAGATGTGGACCTTGTCGGCCGAGTAGTGCAGGGCGCGCAGGATATCAAGCAGGCGGCGTCCCGGACGGGCAAAGGCGATGGTTGGCTCGACGACGACGCAGATGCGATCGCTGCGATCCAGCAGGCCGATGGACAGAGGGTCGAGCGCCTGTCCGATGTCCACGATCACAAAGTCGTAGACCGGCTGGACCACCGAGAGTATCCACTCGAGTTTCTCTTTCTGAATCTGGCTCGCCTTGATCGGGTCGGTGGCGCCGGCCAGGATGTCGAAATTGCTCTCGACATGCGTCAGGCAGGCATCCAGGAACGCCGCATCCATGCGCTCGATCTGACTGCAGATTTCCGGGAGGGTGGAGGGCGGTGGCTTGTCGCTGACAAGATAGGTCAGGTCTCCGAACTGCCGGTTCAGGTCGATTACCAGGACGCGCTTTCCCAACTGGGTGCCAAGCGCATACCCGAGATTGCTGGCGAGGAAGCTGGTGCCCGCACCGCCCTTGCATGAAATGAACGAGATCACTTGCGCCATCTCGCGATTCCTGGGCACATGGCTGGTCTCCACCCGCCGCAGCGCTTCCGCCAGTTGCATCCTGTCCAGCGGCCACGCGAGGACGTCGCGCACACCTGCGCGCAGGGCCTTGATCAGGCAGTCGGAGCACGGGTTGGGCGTGACAAGAATGCAAGGCAGTTCGGGGTGCTGCTGACGCAAGGCTTCGATGCTATGCATCTGCGATGCCCCGACGACGGGTTGCTCGATGATGAGGAGATCCGCCAGCTGCATCTGGCTGCCATGGAACGGAAAGCGGGCCGGCCCTTCCAGCAGCGACATGGTCTGGAAGTTCCCGATCCCTGCGCTCAGGCGGGAAATCTCGTCAAGTTTTTGGGCATCTTCCGATGCGATCAGGATCTTCAACATGGTGCGTTCTCCAATCTCGGGAAATCTAGCTGCAAACCGATCCACCGCTTGACGAGTTCATGCTCTCTCGGGACAGCGTGGAGGTGAAGGGCGGCATGGTCAGCGTAATCGGAATCAAGGGGATGAACGTGCGTACCGAGACGTTGGTTATGCTGACGGTTGCGCTCTGGCAGGTGCCCCGCGCGGTGACCGCATCGGAGTCGCATCCCGTTGGCAGATAGCTGAGCTGGATGTTGGAGGCGCTGAGCAGTGGCAACAGTGAGCGCATCTTGGTCTTGATGATCGCGTCATCGGCGTCGCAGACGATGGCCATGCGCGCGCCAAGCCGTGTCGCCTCGGCTGCGGTGTTCCAGTAGAACAGCACGCGGGAGAACTCCACGATGCCAAGCAGCAGGGGGAAGAAAATGCCGGCAATCAAGGCGAACTCGACAGCAGTCGCGCCGCGCTGCCGCGCAGGCCGGAGGAAGGGGGCTCGCGTTTTCATAGTACCTGCCTCATGACGGTAGCGATGTCGGTGAAGGTCAATCCGCTTGCATTGATGAAGGTCTGGATGGGCGAGTACGTATATCCGGTGATCTTGACCGTGACGAGGTTGATCGTGCCGGCCGGCGTGCCAGTGCCCGTGCTGTTGTCGTAGGTGCTCACGTTGGCGAATGACATGCCGGGGCAGCCTGATGCATCGACCCGATCGCAGATCACCACCATCGATGTCGTGAGGCCGGTCGAGAGCGCGGAGCCCGAGCAGCTGGTATTGCCGTAGACGGCCAGGCATTTCGCCGGCCCCGTCGGATAGCTGACATCCAGCGGGGAGAACTGCGACAGGTAGCGGGCCGCGGAGCGCGTGCCTTTGGTCAGGGTGTCGAACTGGTAGATGGCGCGCCCGAATTCCGCCACGCCACAGACCATCAGCAGCATGGGGACCAGGAGAATGCCGAACTCGACGGCCGCCACGCCGCGATGGCGCGCCAGGAGCATTTTTCTTGTCTTCATGATCTCCTCCTATTGCACGAGAACCGGCACTAGCGGTCCTACGCCAGTACCTGCGCCAGGGATGCCTTGCGTCGCGCAGGGGCTGCCGGGCGTGCTTGAGTCGCCCCGGTACTCGAGCCGCACGGAGTCGATGTTTCCGCCGGTTTGCATGGGCTCGATCATCAGCAGGCAGGCCCAGCTTATTACCGGCGCGCTATGGTTGCCGGGGTTGGCGAAACCGGAGCAGTCCACAATCGGTGCGAGCACGAGGCGGCGATCCGCGCCGCTCTGGTACGAAGCGGCGGAGGCGGCATTGCCCTGTGTGCTCAGCCCGGTGACGGAGTCGCCCTGATAGGCACGATAGGCCTTGCGCGCGGCAAGGAAGTTCGGCTGGGTCTTGCCCGATGTATCCACGGAGCTGCCGTCGTAAGCGCTGCTCTTTGCCGTCCAGGTGGTGTCGTTGTACGTGAATCCCGTAAAGTCGGTCACGCCTAGCACTTTCGAGCCTTTGATGATGCCAAAGCGGCTGTTCCAGTCATCCGCCAGTGACGCCTTGTTGCCGGCAGAGCCAATCAATGTCCCTTGGGCCGGCAAGTTGCACTGTCCCGCGCCGTCAAGTTGCTTTGCAATCTGGCTGGCACTGTTGCCTCCGCCCAGGTCCGCCCAGCCAAAGTTGCCGCCCCCGTAGGTGCCCTTGTTGCTGGCGTCGAGCTTGGTCACCAGCCACTGCCCGGTGGTATAGGGGGACTGTGGCGGGCTGATGGTGCTGGGTTTGCAGACAAAGACGGGGATGGCGCAGGTCGTCTGTGCCGAGCCGGTGGTCGCCACCGCGAACGACGCGACGGTTTGGGCCCCGATACTCACGCCCGGCAGGAAGTTGAGCACCTGGGCGAACCAGTTGGCAATGCCGGCGCGGCTGACAGAGCATTTGACGTACTTGATGCTGGCGAGCGGGTAGGTGGCGCTGTTCTTGTCCAGGAAGGGGTCGGCCAATGCGTCGCTGTATGTCACGCTCTGGTTGGCGGCAAGCTGTACCGACTCGCTCTGGAACAATGCCATGTTACGCAGGCCGGCGGTAATGCCCGCTGCTTCCGAGACGGTGAGTGGTGTGGCTCCCGTCAGGTCGCGAGCGGCAGCCAGCGCGCAGGCATCCGCGCCGTTCTGCAGTTCGCTCTTGGCGACGTAGAGTTTGCCCAGGTCGAGCGCCAGGCCGAGGAAACCGACCAGCATGACCAGCGCGATCGCAACGATGATCGCTACCGCTCCGCGCTGCCGGGCGCGATGGCTCGACAGTGCGGTCCTGCGAAGCGTTGATTTGGACATGATGAGTCTCCCCGAGCAAACCGATTTCAGCGCGTTCCCGCACCCCCCGCCATGCCCATGCCGCCGTAGCCCCCCGCACCGAAATCCATGCCACCCGCAGCGCCTGTGTTGGCGGGGCGCAGGCGTATCAGCGACCGCTCGTAGTTGGTCATTGCGGCCACGGCGGTCTTGCCATCGGTGCCCGTCAGCGATGGCAGTCCGGCGGGCGCGTCGGGGTTGATGATCTGGGATCGCGTCACGGTGGTAACGGCCTGGCCAAAATGCTTGTCCCAGTTTGGCGTCGATGTCATGCAGGCGGACAGGGTCAGAGTGCCAAGCACTGCCAGCGTGACGGCGGCGCAGCGCGCGCACTTCAGGTTCTTGTTCATGGTGGTTCTCCTCGTGGACGGACGCTTCGGCAGCTCAGTTGGCGCTCGGTGTTTCGGCCGGGCGGGCTTTGTCCGGCGCCAGGCCGCCGGGGCTGGCGGTGGCAGCGGCGCGCGCCTGCGCCAGTCGTGCCGCGGTGGCTTCGATGCGCGCGATGCGCGCGGCGGCAGCGTCTGCCGGCGGAACGCCCGCAGCGCTCGCCCGGGGCGCGGGCGGGGAGATGACGGGCACGTCATCCAGCGGCTTGGCTGCCGGAACCATGCTCAGCGGAGCCTTTGGTGACTGCGGAGCGGGCGCTGCCGGGACCGCTGCCGGCGCGGGAGCTGCCGGGGCCGGCTGCGAGGGCGTCGGGCTCGGTGCGTCAGTCTTCTTGCCGGAGCCTTCCATATTGCCCATCAGATAGAGCGCGAGCGGGTTCGGTGTCGAGAAGCTGTCGGTTGGCAGCGGATAGGATGCGCTCTGCATGGGTTGGACCAGGTGCGGGGTGATGATGAACACCAGTTCGGTCAGGTCCTGCTGGAAAGACGTGCTGCGAAACAGCGTGCCCAGCACGGGAACCTCGCCGGCGCCCGGCAATGCCTTTAGCGAGCCGCGTGCGCTGTTTTGCAGCAGGCCGCCAATGGCAAAGCTCTCTCCGTCCCGCATCTGCACGGTGGTGGAAGCGCGCCGGGTGGTGATCAAAGGCAGGATGGTCTGGCCCGTCAGGCTGCTGCCGCTGACCGTGGCGCCGGTGGGCGAGAGCTCGGAGACCTCGGGTGCCACCCGGAGATTGATGCGCCCATTTGCCAGCACGGTCGGCGTGAACTTCAGGCCAACGCCAAACTCCTCCTGCTGCAGGGTGATGGTGGATGCACCACCGAGGGCATTGCTTTGCGCCACCGGGATATAGATCTTGCCGCCAGCGAGGAAGCTCGCCTCCTGGCCGCTGATGGTGACCAGGTTCGGCTCGGCCAGGATCTTCACCAGGCTGTCATTCTTCTGCGCATCGACGGCCACGTTGAAGGGCCGGTTGTTCGCCTTGTTGGCGAAGATGGCCCCCGACGCGCCGCTCAGCAGCGAGGTCACCAGGCCACCGCTCCAGGAGCCGAAGCCGCCCTGGAGGTTGACTGCCGAACCGAGCTGATTCAGCAACGTCTTCGACACTTCGGCCACCTTGACCTCGAGCATGACCTGCTGTGGCGTGTCGACAGACAGCATGTTGAGGACGCCGCCTTTCTTGTTGCCCTCGCCCTGCGCCGCTGCGGCGTACGCATAGGCGATTTCCATGGCCTGTTGCGCGGCCTGCGCGTTCGAAACGCTGCCGGAGAGCACCAGGTTGTCAGCGGCCGTCAGCACGCGGATCTGTGATTCGCCGGGCATCAGTTGCGCCAGCGAGGTCTGGAGCCCGCCGGCGTCTGCGTTGACCACCACGTTGATGATGCTGCAGCCGCCACTGCGTCCTTGCACGATCATGTTCGTGGTGCCGACGCTGCGGCCAAGCACGTAAAGGGTTTGCGGCGACACCATGGTGGCCTGGACCACGTTGGGGTTGCCGAGCGTGCGGTTGCGTACCGGCTCTGGCAGGGGGATCAGCGAAGACTTGCCGACCGGCACGATGATATTGCTCTCGTTGCGGATCGCGCCGGTGCAGTTCGGCCCGCGGCTGTCCGCGGGCACCGCGGCAGCCGGCGCGGGCGCCATGCTGATGGTCATCTGCACCGGGCCGCCGGCGGGCGCGCCCATGGCTGCCTTGGCAGGTGCCGCGGTGGTGGATTTGGCGATGGCGCCGGCTTCGACCGCCACCTGGGCAGCGGCAGCCAACGGTACGCACAAGATTGCACCTGCGACGCTCGCGAGCGCAATGGCTCGGGCACCACTCAGGACTTCCGTATTGACGTTGTTCATTTCGTATCTCCCCCCGGAGAGGCTGTACTTCGCGCCTAGAGTTGCCAAATAGAATCTGGCTGGGCGGCCGCCCTGGCCATCAGAAACATTCAACACTGCCCTGGATGCCGGCCAGCACTCCGATGCAATGGCCCGGCCTGGCCGGCGTCACTGCGAGCGGACGCGGTCTGGCCGGCGCGTGCGGCGCATTGACCGTGACCACCTTGACGGGTTGTTCCGTCGGCGGCGTGCCGAGCAATGTGATCTTGGTAGCGCCACCGGTGCTGACCGCGGCGACGTCGACCTGATTGCGCAGGACGAGCGACAGAGTGCCCACACTGCGGGCGACGTCGAGCTTTTCTGCCTGTTCGGGCGTGACTTCGAGCGTGACGGCATTGACGACTTTCGGCTGGGTGTCGTCGCGGCTGACTTGCTGGGCTACCGCCAGCACCAGGATCTTCTCCAGCACGATCTTGGAGATGCTGCCGTTGCCCGCGCCCTTGGCCTCGGTCTCGTTGGTGTTGACAATCACGTCGACGTGATTGCCTGGCAGGGCAAAGCCCGCCACCCCGACCACATCATTGACACGCACGGTGATGGCGCGCCTGCCCTGGCCAATCACGGCGGAGAGTCCACCTTTGGTGCCCAGCGGAGCGAGCTTGGCGTCGAGAATCGGCTCTCCGCGTTGGACACTGGTGCGAACCACGCGCCCCTCGAGGGATTTGAGGTCCTCGAACGCGCCGGGCGGCACGCTTCCCGCTGGCCAGCTCACCAGGCTCAGTTGCGCATTGGTGAGCGGTTGTCCGAGATTCAGGTCGCTGGTTGCTACCACGACCTGTTTGAGCGAGCTGGAAGATTGTTGCACCAGCCATCGCGAGGCGGAGACGACCGCCGCGACCCCCGCGACCAGGGCGATGAACAGCATCAGAATTGCTCGAGCGTTTTTCATGATGAATCCCCTTACCGTTGTTCGTTAGACAGCATGCCGGCACTCAGCTGGCGGCGTGAGGCGCGGCCTGCCATGCGATCCCTATGCCGGAGGGACGCGTGGATTCGGGTACTGCCTGCGCACCGAAATAGCACTTCCAGGCGCCGCGCAGCGCGTCCTGCGTCACCTGCGGCGGACCGCGGTGATAGAGCACGCTGGACGCCACCAGCACAAGCAGGTCACGTGGAATGCAGGCCAGCAGCGGCGTCCTGCTAGGGAAGTGCAGCTCCTCCAGCAGGAAGTCGAATGCCGCTTCGGTGCTTTCCAGTCCGACGTCGCTGGCGGCGCGCAGGTATACCTCGCGGTAGTCATCGCTCGACAAGGGGCCGATGAAGAGCTTGCTGCCGAGCCGCCGCAGGAATGCCTCGTCGCCCAGCTGCTGGGGATCCAGGTTCGTCGAGAACACCGGCCACACATCGAACGGCACCGAGAATCGCACGCCGGTTTGCAGCGAGAACATGTCGACGCCGCGGTCCAGGGGCACAATCCAGCGGTTGAGCAACTCGCTCACGCCTACCAGCTGGCGCCCAAGGTCGTCGACGATGTAGATGCCATTGTTGGCCTTCATATGCGGTGGCGCCTGGTAGAAGCCCGACATGGCGTCGTAGCGCAGGTCCAGCATGGACAGCGTCAACTCGCCGCCCGACAAGACGGCGGGGCGGTGGCAGATGGTCCAGCGGCGATCCGTCGAGCGCTGCTGCAGCGGTGCGTCGGCGGTATCGAACGGGACATGCACGAGCGGGTCAAAGACCTGGATGATCTCGCCGGCGACGGTAATCGCATGCGGTACCGGCACAGCACCTGGCAGGAGCTTGCCAAGGCGCTGTGCCAGGTAAGTCTTGCCGCTACCGGCAGGGCCATACAGCATCAGCGCCCGGCCGGTATTGACTGCCATGCCCACCTCGTCGAGCAGGTGAGAAGGGACGACCAGGTCGCCGAAGGCGGCAGCCATATCTTCCCTGGATACCGATGCCTGGCGCACGGAGTGACGCTGGACGGCAGCGAGATACGCGTCGAGGGTGACCGGCGCTGCGCCGACATAGCTGCTGCGCGTGACCAGTTCGGCGGCCCTGGCATACCCCGCATCGGTCAGGCGGAAGCGTACGTCAAGGTCGCTTGCGCCGCGGTGCGCCACCTCCAGCATGCGCTCTTGCACCGCGATGCTGGCGACCTCGTGGGTCACCGTGGCGGGCAGCTTCAGGGTATCGGCCAACTGGGCGAGCATGGCGCTGCGATGCACGTAGGCCGCCTTCATCAATAGTCCCACCAGCAGTGTGACGTCGACGCCGGTGTCGGCGACCGTCCTGGGCGCGGGATGCCACGGACGCACTTGTTCGCGCATGGCGCCGTCCGGGTTGTCGGCGTCGAAGCCTGGCATGGGTGCCCGCTGCGCAGTTCCCGATGTGTTGTGTTCGATCATTGCTCCCCCCGTCGATTGGCTGGTGCGGCCTTGCAAGCTCGATTTCAGTTTCTGGTTCAGTTTCAGGTTCAGTTTCTGGTGAATCGTGGCGAATGGTTGTCGTCACACGGAGGCGAACAACACGCCGATCGTGCCGGCGGCAATGGCCACACCGTAGGGCAGCGATCCAACCGACCATGACGATTCGTTGCTGGCACCGCTGTCCCGGGTGAGCGCAGGCCCGACCCGACCGAACGACGTCAGCATCAAGGCAAGGTTTCGGCGCAACTGACCAAGGCGGCCACGCCACAACGTCAGTGCCAGCGCCCACGCCCCACCGGCCACGAAGGTAGCCAGCGCAATCTCGAACGCCATCGGCGGGCCCAGCCAGGCACCCACCGCGGCCATTAATTTGACGTCGCCGGCTGCCATGCCGCGCAGAAGGTAGAGCGGCAGGAACAGGGCGAACCCGGTGAGCCAGCCACTTGCCCAGGCCAGGGCTCCGGCGCCCCAGCCGTGCATGACGATCTGCACAGGCAGCGCGAGCAGCCACGCCCCGAAGGTCAGCCAGTTGGGAATGCGACGTTGCTGGGCGTCGATGGCTGCTGCGGTCAGGACCAGCACGATCACCAATGGACCGACGCATTGCGGTAAGGCGGACTGGGCTAGCATGATGTTCCCTCTACTTTTTTTGTTCTATCTGTGCCGGCCCGTTATTCGGACCTGGCATTCCTGCTCAAGCGGTGACTGCGGAAGCGATCTTCTGGTAAAGGTCAAACACGCTGGCGCCTACTGCCTGGACCGAGATGAGAATGGCAACGGCGATCAGAATCCCCAGCAACGCGTACTCGATGGAAGTCACCCCGGATTGATCACGGTGCAGTTCCCTGAACATTCGTCCTAGCTTTGGCATGGTGTCCGCCGTGTCGTCGTGGATCGTTGGATTGGGCAGGATGGCTCGTGTCGTGAAGCCCCCCTTTCCACCGTGAGCCATCGTGAATCCGCCTTGGCCGAGGCGGGGTGCGGACGGGCTGGAGAGCCCGTCCGCGTCGCCTTAGCCGTTAGCGGATGTGAGCGCAGTGCCAATCGTTGTGAAGGTGGACTTGAGCTGTGTGCCGACGGTCGCGACCGCGCCGATGATGACGACGGCGATCAGTGCAGCGATCAGGCCATACTCAATGGCGGTGACACCATCTTCATCGTTGGCGAAGCGCTTGATGTTGTTGATCAGGGCATTCATGACAATCTCCTTCGGTGTTGGGAAAAGACTTGATGCAATGAAAATCAACTGCGGGGGAGGGTTGTTCGTTGCGGAGGGCCGCAGATTGCGAAGGCGTGGAACGGCCACTTGCCACCCTTGTGTTCGCGACAAAGCCGAGAGATCGCGGCGCTATGCGTGGCGGCAATCCGGATCCCGTCCAGCATGCCCTTCACCAGCGCCTGCGAGGGGAGTCCTGGCAGGCGATTTGATGTACCGTCCCTCCAGATAGTCCTTGCGGCCTCCAGATGGACAGCGGGCATGGCGTGTTGTCGGTCAGCAGTCATGGCGTAAGTTCATTTCGCTGATTCGTTGTCGGGCTTCGGCGCCTTTGCTGCGTGCCTCCGCTTCTTCGGCATCCAGCTGGAACTGTCCTGGGGCCGTATGCCAGACCATAGGCAAAAGCTGGGCCACCCCACCGGGATTCGTTGAATTCAAAGGGACTCCGGGAGGGCGGGCGCGCAGAGAGCGTGCCAGCCAGGGTCTGCGCCGGCATCGTCGTTGCTGCGTGGAAACGTGCGGCGCAGCAACGCACGCGTTACGGCGGCCTATGGATGAGGCGTGACGGATCCGCCTAGTCCTAAGTCGCTAGGAAGGAAGGATGACTTTCCGCAAAAGGGCATTGCAAAGGGCGTGCACAGCCTCTGCACGCGGACGCAAGGCCCGGCAGATCCGCCGAATGGTTGAGGTGATGGCGGCGAGGCTGGCGCCAAGTGGCATGTTTCTGGCGAGAAACGTCAAATGGCGGTCCGTCTTACGCAGGTCTGGCACGTCCTCGGCGCCAGGCCTGGCTCTGGGAGCTATTCGCTCGCGATTCAAGGCTGAAACGTTGGGCCTTTATTGCCCTGGAAAGCCGCAAAACGCAGTGTTTTCGGGCAAGGGGCGCGCTTGTTTAATCTTGGGATTCAGACAAGACTAAAACCACGGTAGCCGAAGAGAAACTGAGAGCGCGTGCCAGGGACCAGCTAAGGATGCTCGGCAAATAGCGCGTCGAAAGCCAGAGGCAAACCGGCATCGCGTAGCGCCTTTTCAACGCACGAGAAAAGCGCCATTGCGAGGACACGGACAGGAGCGAATCGTGAGGGCCAGAATGCGCGAAGGCAAGGAATCCCCGCAGTCGGGCGCGCTCGGCCTCGACCGGGTTCGTTTCTACAGCATTGTCGTGCTGGTGTTCTTCGGTCTATTTGTCGTCGCTTGGGGATGGGCCAGCAACGGCTTCATGAGCGGCCATGCGGCGCGTCCCGGGGTGGATTTTTCCGTATTCTGGAGCGCTTCCTATCTAGCGCTGCAAGGGGCTGCGCAGGATGCCTATGTGTTTAAGTTGCTGGCCCCGGTAATGGCGGCGTTCGGCTCGCAGGCCTCAGGCGGCGATTTCTTTATGCCCTGGCTCTATCCGCCGACATTCCTGCTGGCTGTGCTGCCATTGGCGCTGCTGCCGTTCCCGGTCAGCTATTTCCTCTTCTCAGCCGGCACGGCGTATCTCTATGTCACGTCCTTGCTAAGGTTGCTTGGTTCCGCAACGAGCTGGAGGTCTGGGAATTGGCTGCCGATCGTCGCGTTTCCTGGGGTGTTGCTGACCCTCTTGCTGGGGCAGAATTCCATGCTGACAGCCGGCTTAGCGGCACTCTCGATGCGCTGGCTGCAGCGGCGCCCGGTGCTCGCCGGCATTTGTATTGGCCTGCTCTGTATCAAGCCGCAGCTCGGCCTGTTGTTTCCCATTGCCTTGATCGCGGCAAAGGCATGGAGGGCCCTCGCCGCCGCGGCCCTGACCGCGCTCGCGTTGCTTGGCGCCAGCCTGGTGGCGTTTGGCTGGGAGACCATCCCGGCCTTCCTTGGCGCTGCCGAACTGGCGCGAGTGCAGCTGATTGAGCATAGCCCGCAGGGGTGGCTTATTTCGCCGACAGCGTTTGCGGCGGTGCGCCTGGCCGGCGGCAGCATCGCCCAGGCTTATCTGGCCCAGGGCCTGGTTGCCTTGTCTTCCATCTGTGGCCTGCTCTATGTCTGGTTGCGGCAGACTCCCACGGGGCTTCGCATCGCCATGCTCGCCACGGCCACCATGCTGACGACCCCATATCTTCATGGCTATGAGCTGACCTGGATGGGGCTTGCCATTGTCGGCATGGTGAGCGACTGCCTCAGGCGAGGATGGCTGCGCGGCGAGCGGCAATTGCTGGTAGTCGTGTGGCTTCTGCCCTTGTATGAACTTCTCAATCCCTTCATGACGCTCCCGCAGATCGGCCCCGTGATCCTGATCCTGGTGGCCGGCGCGATCCTGCGGCGGGCGGGCACCCAGGTGGCAGGGAGTGTGACATGCGCATGATGAGAACCGCTGCCGCTGCCGCTGCCGCTGCCGCAGTCGATGGCGACCAGGCGCCGGGCGAGCACTGGCTGAACCCCGAGCGGGTACGCCTGTACTCGGCCGTGGCGCTCGTCGCCTACGTTCTCTTCTTCTCGATCTGGATCTGGCGTGCCTATCTGTCGAGGCAAGCTGATGCGAGCCTGTTCGGTGGCGACTTTATCGCCTTCTGGAGCGCCGCCCAGCTTGCCCTGAGCGGCAACCCCATGGGTGCCTACGATGACGCCACCTTGCGGCTGGTCGAGATCGCCGCAATGCCGGCCCTTGCCTCCGCCGGGGGCACGCTTCCTTGGCTATACCCGCCTAGCTTCCTGCTGCTGGTCTGTCCGTTGGCGCTGCTTTCATTCGGCGCCGCGTACGGGGCTTTTATCGGGACGACCGGTGCACTCTACCTGTGGGCGGGGAGCCGCATTGTTACTTGGCGCGGCGCATGGCTGCCAGGCATGGCCTTCCCCGGTATCGCCGTGGTGTGTGCGACGGGCCAGAATGCCCTGCTCACCGCCGGTCTGGCCGCGCTCTCGCTGACGATGGTGCGGCGTCACCCGGTTGCTGCCGGGCTGGTGATGGGAATCCTGACCATCAAGCCGCACCTGGCGTTGCTGTTCCCGCTTGCACTGGTTTGTGCCCGGGCCTGGAAGGCGCTGGCAGCCATGGTGGCTTCTTCAGCCGCGCTGCTGGCTTTGAGCGCTTCGGTGTTCGGCACGCAGACCTTTTTCTCATTCCTCGCCAATGCGGACATGGCACGCCTCGCGGTGGAGGGTGGCGAAGCAAAGCTCGCCCGGATGCCGACCGTGTTTGCCTTGGTGAGATTGCTGGGCGGTAATCTCGCGCTCTCCTATGGCATTCATGCCATGGTGGCGGCCCTTGCCGCCGGCGTCGTGATCTATGCGTGGTGCAGGCCGGCCAGTTTCCCGCTGCGGGCGAGCGCTTTGATGGCGGCCACGCTGATGCTGAGTCCTTATCTCTACGACTACGACCTCGCATTTCTCGGTTTCGTGATTCTCTGGCTTGCCGGTTATGCCATTGAGCGCGGATGGGTGCGCTGGGAGAAGGAGTTGCTACTCGTCCTTTGGCTCACGCCACTGCTCGGGTTGCTTGTTGTCCAGGCGATCGGATTCCAGTTCATGCCGCTTGCGATCCTGGCAACGTTGTTTCACGTAGTCCGTCGAATCCGCACGGAGCGAGTTCAGAACCCGGAGCCGTGCCACAACAATGAAACGCGGGTGGAGGGGGTGGGTCATGATTGATCAATACGATAACAAGCAGATCTCTCTGGTGGTGCCATTTTTCAATGAGCGCGATGCTATTCCAGGGTTCTTCAAATCCGTTGTGCCAGTACTCGAATCGATCGAGGCGGCCACGTTCGAGATCGTCTGCGTCAATGATGGCAGCAACGATGGCACGCTGGAGAAGCTGCTGGAGATCTCGCGGCGGGACGCTCGCGTGCGGGTGATCGACCTGACGCGGAATTTTGGCAAGGAAGCCGCGCTTACCGCGGGGATCGATGAGGCGCTTGGCGATGCGGTCATCCCGATCGATGCCGACCTGCAGGATCCGCCAAGCCTGATTCCCGTCCTGGTTGCGCGCTGGCGGGAGGGGGCCGAGGTCGTCCTCGCACAACGCGCAAGCCGCTCGTGCGATTCGTTTCTCAAGCGCACGGCGGCGCTGGCCTACTACCGGGTGCATAACTATCTGTCGGAATTGAAGCTGCCGGAGAACGTCGGCGATTTCCGGTTGATGGACCGCGTGGTCGTCAATGCGCTCAAGCAGTTGCCGGAGCGCAGGAGATTCATGAAGGGCTTGTTCGCCTGGGTGGGCTATCGGACCGTGATCGTGCCCTACGAGCGTGAGGCGCGTAATGCCGGGCATTCCAAGTTCTCCGGCTGGCGTTTGTGGAATCTCGCCCTGGAGGGCATTACCAGCTTCAGCACGCTGCCGTTGCGCGTATGGACGTATCTGGGGTTCCTGATCGCCTCGATCGCCTTCTGGTACGGCATCTTCATTATTGCGCGCACGATTGTGCTTGGTGTGGAGGTGCCCGGCTATGCCTCCTTGCTTTCGGTGCTGTTGTTCTTTGGCGGGGTTCAGCTGATCGGCATCGGCGTGGTAGGGGAGTATGTCGGCCGCATCTACTACGAAGCCAAGGGACGGCCCATCTACCTGGTGCGCCGCCGCTATCAGGAACGGCGCCAGCCGGGGCAGCTTGCCGCCGGCAAGCGGGTGGTCAACCTGGCCAGCGTGCGGCGAGTATCCCAGGAGCGGTGATGCATGTTGCTGCGGGCAGCTTATCGGTAGGTCCAGATCTTATGCATCAGGAAGCTGAAAGGCGTCACCACCATGACGATCACCAGCAAGCCGATCCAGTAGCTGCCCCCCGTTGCCTGGACGGCCCAGGAGATGAGCACCGTGAGGACCAGCGCGAGCGCGGATACAACAAGAAAGCGCGCGAGGTTCTTGCGGTGCAGCCGGCTCGAGAAGCTCCACAGTGTATTGAGCAGGTAGGAGCAGCCCGTTGCCATGATGAAGGCAATACCGTTGGCCAGCATGGGTGACGCCGAGCCCCAGGCGATGAGTGTCGAGGCCGTTGTCACATGCAGCAGGGTCGCTGCGGCACCTGACAAGGCGAATCGTATAAGCCGGGTTGTACCGGCGCGATCGATCCGTGCGTTCACGGTAGCCGGGCAACAGCCAGCAGGGAGATGCCAAAGGGCAGAGGTGACATCGAGAGCCAGTGCCGTTCCGCGGAGAATATCCGGTGCAGCAGGGCATTGAGCGGCGCTGCGGGCACCGCGCTGCCGGTCGAGGCAGGGCTGCCGCTGAGCCGGTCCTTGAGCCGTGCGGCAATGGCAAACGGGCACAGCAGCGCGTTGAAGTGCGATATCCGCTCGAGCTCCAGGCCCGCTGCGCTGACGGTTGCGCGCAACGCCCGCTGGCTGTAGCGCCGCTGGTGGTGCAGGAATTCGTCGTGTTGGCTCCAGAGCCACTGATAAGCCGGCACGGTGATCAGCACCGCGCCGCCTGGTTTCAGAATGCGTCGTGCACTCACAAGCGAGGCCGTATCCTCGGCGATATGCTCAAGGCAATCCAGAAAGCAGATGAGGTCGAAGCCTGGCGCGGAAAATGGGATATCGTCGGGCCACCTGCCGCCGCGGATATCGAATTGGCCTGCCGTCTTCTGTTCGGCGATTTGCCGCGCGGTGGCATCCATTTCGACGGCGCTCACCTTGCCAAAGCGGGAAAGCATGGCGAGATTGCCGCCCGTGCCGGCCCCCACTTCGAGGATGGCCGCGTCGGCCGGCAAGCTCAGGCGCTTGATCATGGCTGCGACGATATCCCGGCGGCCGCGGAACCACCAGTGGGCGGCTTCGGTCTGTGCCATTTCAAGATAGGCATTGGGCGACATGGTTTTTCTCCTCTTCTAACGCGCTTTCCGGCGTCGGACTAGCCCTGCAGGCAAACCATGCCCAACCCGCCCTTTCTCACCTGAAGCCTGTGCTCGCGCATCATCCGGAACAGTGTGACTCGCGAGATCCCTAGCTCCGCGGCCACGTCGATAAGCCGCTCGTGGTGCCGCTGCAAGGCCTCCTTGACGGCATTCAGCTCCGCCGCCTCGCGCACTTCCGCCAGCGTCAGGGGGCGGGTCTCGGGAGGTGGTTGCAGGTCCAGGTCGCACGGTGTGATGACGCCGTTCTCGCACATGGCTGCCGCATGCCGGGTACGGTTGATCAGCTCGCGGACGTTTCCGGGCCAGTCATGCGCACTGAGGGCGCGCAGCGCTGCTGGCGAGAAGCCCTTGATATGATCCGGGGAATGCGAGCGGATATTGTTCAGGATATGCTCGGCCAGCAGCGTGATATCGCCTTCCCGTTCGCGCAACGGCGGCTGCTTGACGCGCAGCACGCACAGGCGGTGATAGAGGTCGCCGCGGAAGCGTTCTGCCGCAACTGCCGCGTCGAGATCGACGTGCGTGGCAGACACGATGCGCGCATCGACCGTGATCGACTCGGTGCTGCCCAGCCTTTCTATGCGGCCGGTTTCCAGAAAGCGCAGCAGGCTGGCCTGGCTTTCGAGCGGCATATCTCCGATCTCGTCGAGGAAGAGGGTGCCTCCGTGTGCCATCTCGATGCGCCCGGGCTTGCGCTTGAGGGCGCCAGTGAAGGCGCCGCGCTCGTAGCCGAACAGTTCCGACATGAGCAGGGTGGGGGGGATTGCCGCGCAGTTGACTGCCACGAAGGGCTGCCCGGCGCGCCGTGAGGCGCGGTGGATCGCCTGGGCGGCTAGCTCCTTGCCCGTGCCCGATTCGCCGGCGATGAGTACCGGCGTATCCCATCTGGAGACTTTCTCTATGCCGCGAAACAGGCTTTGCATGGCAGCGCAATTGCCGATCATGCCGTCGAGGCCACTCGCCTGGGGCGGTGGATGCGAGGCCTCCAGGCGCAGCTGCACCATGCCGACCGCGTGGCCCAGGGAATGGGCCAGCGCCGACATATCGCAAGGATCTCTGTAGTAGTCGACGAAGTGCAGCCCGAGCAAACGGCGCGCTGAATCCGAGAGCGCTTCCTTGCTCGTGACAGTGGCGACCCAGCTCATGTTCGGCTGAGCGAGCCAAGGCTCGAACGACTCGAGCTCGGCGTCACTGAATCCACTGTGTATATCGAGAAGCCCGCTGATGGGCTGCGTGTCCTGGGCGAGTGCGTCGAGCTCTCGCTGGCTTGATGCGAAGATCAGCTTCCAGCCTTGTTGCGCCAGGAACCTGCAACGCATGGCGTCGTGATGCTGCGACAGATACAGCAGCGGACGATTGACGTACGCGGTCATATAACCCTCCCCCGATCTCTTCTTCTTGTTGCGAGCTAGTGTCCGTTCCGGACTTGTTCTAGTTCGCGGTCTTCTTGAAGGGCGATGCCTGATCCAGAGCACCGCGGCTTCGGGAATGGAGGGTCTTCAGTTCGCCAGCTGCATGGCGCTCGGGGTCCGGGCCACATCGGGCTCGGCTCGATCACCGCACCTGGCTAAGCACGAATGCCAGCTTGTCACGAACGAGGGTGAAAATTGAACGTCGGCACAATGCCGACAAGCTCCCTGGACCCGACTCGCGTGGTGGACCTCCCGTCCCCACCTGACTTCAGGAACCCTGCCAACGGGCAAAGCCCGCCGGAGCACCCGCACCCGGCGCGTCACTGACTGTGTGTCGCGCCTTGCGCAGGTGCCGCGGGCCGATCCTGACCATTGACGGATCGACCCGCGCCTGAAGTGACTGCAACTGCCTATCATCGGGCAGGCACGTTTGTGCATGCCTGTCCTGCCTGGGCCGTGTAGTTATCTGGCGCGGCCCTGCGCCTGAGCCCCTCCCCTGGTCCCGCCTGGGCTTGCGGGTTCGTTATAACCTTGTCGTCGGACTTGGTGGTTGCAAGGCGGTGCCAGTTGTTGTGGTCTGGCTTGCGCCTTTAGTCCGATCAGATGTTCTGCGAAGCATAAATGCGACGAACGTGCCAGCGCTGCTAAGTCATTGATTTCACTAACAGGGACGGTGATGAGCTCGTCGCTTGCCAACGCAAGTGTGTAACAGAATGTTTCTTCCATGTTACTGCGCATCGTCCTGCGAATTTTGTGATTCAGTATGCCCTCGACCGGGAAATGCGAAGTTCTAGCATCTTGTGCTTCTTAAATGGAACGGCTGCTTCGCATTTCCAAGCCCGCGCTTCCGTCCCGGATGCGTGCTTTCCCTATGCCGGCATGTGGCCTGCGGTAGCGCTAGCCTGGCGCCAGCGGATCAAATGGTTGCATTTCTGAAAATGCGTATCTCCGGCGGTACTCGATGCGAGGGTTGGAAAGAACTAGCAGTGGCCCGTGCCGATGAGAACGAAAATACGAGAGATTCTTACTAACGGCAAAGGTCGTAGTCCTAAGGGCGGACGATATAGCGCGCGGCGTACTTTTCACAAGCCAGAACGCGGGCCGGACTCATCTGTATGGATGAGTTGCGCATGCCTTACATAGTTCGCTGGCATCGCGTGGATCGGTTGCATTTGTGAAAACGGGCCCAGAGCTGCGAAAGCAGGGCGCCTCGGCGGGTTGCCCCAGGCAACCGGCAGTCAGGGAGCGATGCTTGGGCGCCTAGTACTTTGGTAGTCCCACGTAGAGTCGATGCCGGACGCAGCCCGACTACGCTATCTTGCATCCAGTACCTCGCCGCAGACGAGCGAGCGGGGCGCGCAGCTGGATGAGTCCGGGGAGGGGCTGCAAAATGAAAATGGGCGACAGGGTCTTCACGCGCGGTGACGCGATCAGATGGATGTTCGTGCTCGGGTTTCTGGTTCTGGATTCGATCTGGCTCGCGGCAAGCGGGCGTTCCGTGGCCCATGCCAGCCTCGTCGCCATCTGCAGGGCCGTGGCGATGCTTGCCGCCATTGCCCTGATTCTCAGCTGGATCGCAGGCATGCCGCGCGTGACAGCAACATCGCGCGGACTGCACTATCGGCGGCTGGCGCTAGTGGCGCAATGTGGCGCGCTGCTGGTGGCCTTCACCAATGTCATGAGCGTGATGTCCTATTTGCTGATCACGCTGGCCCCGCCTCTGGTGGATGCCAGGCTGGCCGAGCTGGATAAGCTGTTGGGATTTGACTGGCCGCAGGTCTACAACTGGGTCAGGGCGCGGCCCGCGGTGACGCTTTTCCTGCAGTTGGCTTACGCCAGCGGCCTGGCTCAGCTGCTCCTGGTTCCCATGGTGACCGGTTTGGCGGGGCGGGCCGAACATTTGCGTGAGTTCATGTCCAACATGTTCCTCTCGTGCACGCTGCTGTTGCTGATTTCCGCCCCTTGGCCCGCCGCCGGGGCCTACGTCTCGTTCGGCGTAGCAAGCGCCGCCGAGATGGCCAGCGTTTCACACTTCAGCGAATTACGTGCCGGAGCGATGCAGGTATTCGATCTCGCGCACGTACAGGGGCTGGTGTCCATTCCGTCCTATCACACCGCCATGGCGCTGATCTTTGTGCAAACGATGCGCTGGACCCGCACCGGGTTCGTGGTCGCATGCCTGTTGAACCTGGCGATGATCCTGTCGACGCCGACGGAAGGGGGGCATTACCTGGTGGATGTCGTGGCTGGCGTGGGATTGTGGGCCCTGACGGCGGGCTTGCTGCGCGTATGCAGAGCGGCCGAACCACGAATGCTCGACCAACACGTCGCCCAGCCGCAGCCTCTCTGACCCTCCGACGCCGCGAGAGAGTGCGGCGGGCCGGTTCCGCCGTCCCTCCGGAACCGAGCCCGCGCCTGAAAGTACTGCAAAGCAGATAGAAATCGCCGCACCGGCAGCGTTGCTGCTGCCGTGTGCGGCGTGGGCCATGGATTCTGAAAACTGCGCTGGCCCGGCGCTTAACCTCCCCGCGAAGCAGGCCCTGTCACGGCCACTGCTCCACTCCCCGTTCAAGTCTGATTATCGTGATGCCGCGCCCGGTGGTTTTGTACCGCCTTGTCGCAGGCATCCCTGGCGTACCGTATTTGCTGACATCGACTATCTTCTCGGTCGCTCTGCTCTTTGTAACGAAGACAAGAGCGACGAACGTGCCATGGCTTATAAGTTGCTGATTTTGTTAGAAATGCATTTTGCGAACTTGTTACATTCTGAGTTTCTTGTAACAAAGTGTTTCCTTGCCGTTACTGCTTTCGGGGCTGTTGTGTGCGCCGCAACATGGCAGGCATGGCAAAAAGCGATGCTCTGTCTTCTCTTAGATCAACATATGTGGCGAATGGGAGGTGCGAGGTGTCCTTTGCTGCCTCGCCCGGGAGCCATCCAAAGGGTATTCGCGAGAACGTATTCGGGTGGTGGAGCAGTCGCCGCACGACCGTGCGAACGGTTGCAGCGGTGATACTTCATACGGCAAGCGGCTTGTGCGCCTTGATGCACATGGTCTTGGCGATGGGCGGTGCGGCAAGGTTACGCACGCGCCAAAAGCATGCGCCGGCGACAAAAGATGTAGCCGGATCGGTGGGTAAATGTTGGCTGACTCACATTGGCCCGGGCTATTCCTCGCCCTGTTGGATGAGTAGGGAACTTCCTGCCAAGGCGGGCGAATACGATCGACTTGGTTACATTCCTGATACATTGCTGGCCGCTATGCCGGGATAAGAGATATCGTCGCGCGGCGTGCGGGTACTGCGGTTAGCCGGCGTATCGCCAAATTGCACAATTCACGGGAGAAAGCAGAATGCAGCTAGATAACAACGCGTTCCAAGCGGCGGCATATGACCAGCCGGCCACCACTGTGCGTCCTCTGCGGTTCGAGTTCATTGGCTCGGGCTCTGAGTTTTTCCGCATCTGGATTGTCAATACCTTGCTGACCATCGTCACGCTGGGCATCTATTCGGCCTGGGCCAAGGTCCGCACGATGCAGTACTTCTATCGCAACACGCGTCTGGACGGCGCGAGCTTCGACTACCACGGCCGTGCCTCCGCCATCCTCAAGGGCCGCGCCATCGTGTTTGGCCTGGCGATGGTGTTTCAGCTTGCCAGCCATATTTCCCTGTTCCTGGCATTGGCGCTGGGCCTGGCTGTGGCGGTGGTGTTTCCGCTGCTGCTGGTACGGTCCCTGCGTTTTCGCATGGCGAACTCCAGCTACCGCGGCCTGCGCTTTGCCTTCACCGGGAGCGATGCCCAGGCTTACAAGGTGTTCCTGCTCTGGCCCGTGCTCACGGTGCTCAGCCTCTATGCGCTGGCGCCGCTGGCGCACCAGCGCTTCAAGCAATACCAGCATGACAACACCCGCTTTGGCACCGCGCCCTTCGGCATCAGCGCGAGCGCGGGCGGCTTCTATGGCGTCTACCTGCGCGCATTCGGCATGATGGTGGCGGTCGTGGTGGGGATGAGCGTGGTCGGCGGCATGCTGGGCAAAGGCATCGGCACCGGGATTGGCGCTGGCATGGGGGCGGGCATCGGCGCGCCGGTGGTGGCGGGGATCATGGCTGTCATCGGCTTTTTCGTGGCGATGATGGCGGTCGGCCCCTTCTTCATGGCGCGGCTGCAGAACCTGGTGTGGAATCACACCACGCTGGCGCCGCACGCGTTTCGCAGCGAGGTCAAGGCGGGCCGCCTGCTATTTATCTTCGCCACCAACATGATCGCCAATGCACTGACGCTGGGCCTGTTCCTGCCGTTCGCGCGCGTGCGTTCGATGCGCTACCGTATCGAGAGCATGACCATGCTCGCGGCGGGTCCGCTGGACGCCTTCGTGGCCGGCGAGACGCAGCAGGTTGGCGCGCTGGGCGATGCCGCGGTGGACTGGTACGACATCGACATTGCGCTGTGACTGCGCTGTGACCCACCCCATCGCCCAGCCAAGTTCGTTCACTTCGATGCCAAGGCCCTGATGCAGGATATCCCCGACGCCACGGCCACCGCCCCGGTAGCCGCCACTTACTTCGACGGCCGCTCGTCGCGTGCCCATCGGGTGATGCTGTCCATCGAAGGGCGCGATGCGGTGCTGCGCGAAGCCGATGGCACGGTGCTGCGCCGCGCGCCGCTGGCCGCGCTGCGCGTCTCCGAACGGGTCAAGCGCGCGCCGCGCCTGGTCACGTTTGCCGACGGCGCCTTCTGCGAGGTCACCGACCACGCCGGCTTTGCCGCATTGCTGGGCGCCAGCGGCCACCGCGAAGGCTGGGTGGTGCGTGCGCAGAACAGCTGGCGGCTGGCGCTGCTGTCCGTGCCGGGTCTGGCCGCGGCGCTGCTGCTGGGATATTTCTACGTACTGCCCTGGGGCGCCGGCATGGTGGCGCGCAGCGTGCCGCCGGCGCTGGAAGCCCGCCTCGGCGAGGCCACGCTCGCCAGCATCGATCATGGCTTGCTCATGCCATCGGCCCTGCCGCAGGCGCAGCAGCAGCGGATTCGCGCCGACTTCGCCGCGCTGGTGCGCCCGGCCGATCCGGGCCACGAGTACGAGATCCTGTTCCGCCACGGCGGCAGGCTCGGGCCCAACGCGCTGGCCCTGCCGGGCGGCACCATCGTGGTGACGGATGAACTCGTCAAGCTGACCGGCGTGGGCCCGGGCCTCATGGGCGTGCTTGCCCACGAGGCCGGGCACGTGGCCGAGCGCCATGGCCTGCAGCAGATCCTCCAGGCCTCGGCGGTGGGCGCGCTGGCGGCTTATTTCTTTGGTGACTATTCCACCGTGCTGGCAGGCGTGCCCGCCGCGATCCTGACCCTGCGCTACTCGCGCGACCATGAGCGCGCGGCGGATGCGTATGCGGTGGAGGTCATGCAGCGCAACCACTTGCCGGTGTCGGCGTTTGCCGACGTGTTGCAGGCGCTGGAGGACGCCCACGCCCGGCAGGCGGAAGTCCAGGCGGCCAAGGCCGACAGCGAGGGCGAGGCCAGCGCGCCAGCCGCCTCCGGCGAGCGCGAAACCAAGCGCGAGCGCCGCAGCCGGCGTGCCGCGGAGGATGGCGGCAACAACGGGGATGGCGACGATGGCGACAGTTTCTTCTCCACCCATCCGCTCACGCGAGAGCGCATCGAGGCGCTGCGGGCGGCCGGGCGCTAGGTCTCAGGCGCCCGGCTGCGGCGCACCCGGCCGAGGTGCATCAAGCGGCGCGCGCAGGGCGGCGCCCGCCACCTGGCTTTGCAGCCAGCTATGGAACCGCAGGATGGCCTTCTCGCGCGGGTTGCCTTCGCGCCAGGTCACCCAGTAATGCAGGCTGGACGGGATGCGGGTGGTACCGATCTGCACCAGTTCGCCGCTGGCAAGGTAGTCGCTGGCGAGTTGCAGGCGCGCGGTGGCCACGCCAAGTCCTGCCACTGCCGATTGCAGCATCATGCCGGCGTCCTGGAAGATCGGCCCGCGCTCGGGCTCCGTGCCAGGCAGGCCCGCGCTTTCCAGCCAGTCGCGCCACGGCCGCAGGGCGAAGCGCAGCATTGGCAGGCGCGGCAGGTCGGCCAGCGTGAAGCCGGGGTAGCGCGCGAGCAGTGCCGGGCTGGCTACCGCGATGACATGGTCTTCGATCAGGTTGTGGCAGGCAAAGCCGGGCAGGTCCACGCGCTGGTGCCAGATCCCCACGTCCACCGAGTATGGATCGGGCGGCGTGATCTCGGCGTGCAGCCGCAGGTGCAAGTCCAGCCCCGGCAGGGCCGCGTGCAGGCTCGGCAAGCGGCGGATCAGCCACGCGTTGGCCAGGTCGGCCATGACGCTGACTTCCAGCCGCACCACCTGCGGGGCGCCACCGTTGCTGGCCTCGCGCAGGCCGTCTTCCAGTTCCGCCAGCCCGTCGCGAATCCGCTCGGCCAGCCGCGCGCCCACATTGGTGGGGATCATCAGGTGGCCGGTGCGCTGGAACAGCTTGGTGCCCAGCTTGTCCTCCAGCGCGCGCAGATGGTGGCTGATGGCGCTGTGGGTTAGCGCCAGCTCCTCCGCTGCGCGCGAGAAGCTGCGGTGGCGGGCAGCGGCCTCGAGCGCCCGCAGTGCCTGCAGCGCGGGCAGGTGAGGCGCGCGCTGCGTGCGCAGCGGCTCGGGTGGCGGGGCGGGTTCAGCCGGGCGGGCGGGCAAGCCGGGCTGGCCGGACAGGCCAGGCTTGATGGGTTTCGGGTGTCGGGAGGTCATTGCCGTCAAATTCTACTCACAATTGCGGCGGGTATCTTTCGTTGGTGTTGCGCGCGGCGACTGACGACAATGCAGACATGAATTCTGCCAATGTATCCACCCCCGCCGCTGCGGCGCCGTCTCCTGCTTCCCGGGCTGGCGATCCTGCGCTGGCCGCCGCGCGCTGGCGCGTGCTTTGCATTTTTTCGCTGGGTTTCCTGGTTTCCTATATCTTCCGGGGCGTCAACCTCGGCTTCGCGCCGCATTTGATCCGCGAAATGGGGCTGGGCGCCGCCGACCTGGGGTTGCTGACCAGCTTTTACTTCCTGGGGTTTGCCTGCGCCCAGTTGCCGGCCGGGCTGATGCTCGACCGCTTTGGCCCGCGCCGCACCGAGGCGGCATTGCTGCTGGTGGCGGTGGCTGGCGCGCTGGTGTTCGCCTCGGCGACCAGCATGGCCGCGCTGGCGGCAGGGCGCCTGATGATCGGCGTGGGCGTGTCGGTTTGCCTGGGGGCTGCCATCCAGGCCCTGTCGATCTGGTTCCCCCTGTCGCGCATGCCCTTGCTCAATGGGGTGGTGATGGCGATCGGCGGGCTGGGCGCCGTCGTGGTGGGCGCGCCGCTGGGCTGGCTGCTGTCATGGACCGACTGGCGCACCGTCAGCTACGGGCTGGCCGGGTTGACGCTGGCCATGGCGGCGCTGCTGTGGCTCGGCGCCCCCGAGACCAGCCGCGCTGGCAAGCAGCGCCTTGCCGAGCAGCTGCGCGGCACCTGGCAAGTCTTTCGCAATGCGCGCTTTTTGCGCGTGGTGCCGCTGGCCCTGCTGAATCAAGGTGTGTTCCTGGCGGTGCAGACGCTGTGGGTCGGTGCCTTCCTGCGGGATGTGGCCGGCTATTCGCCGGAGCAGGGCGCTCGCCTGGTGTCGGTGATCGGCTTTGCCATGATGGGCGGCTGCGTGTGCGCGGGCTGGGCCGCGCGCCATCTCGAGCGTGCCGGCGTGAGCCTTTACACCTTCGCCGGCGTTGGCATGAGCGGGTTCATCGTGATCCAGTGCCTGATCATGGCGGGTGTGCCCCTGCCGCCGGTGCTGCTGTGGGCGGCCTATGGCGTGTTCGGCTCCAGCGGCATCCTGGCCTATGCCGTGCTGGCGCGCAGCTTCCCCGACGCGCTGATCGGGCGCGCCACCACGGCGCTGACCTTGACGGTGTTCCTCTCCACCTTTGCCTGCCAGGTCGGCATCGGGCTGGTGCTGGACCTCTGGCCCGCCGATGCGGGTCGCTACCCGAAGGCGGCGCACCTGACCGTGTGGGGCGGGCTGGTGGCGCTGCAGGTACTGGCCGCGCTGTGGTACATGCTGGGGGCGCGTCACGCAAGCAGCGCTACAGCATGACCGGGCGGTCGTCGAGCTCGTTCGGATTGGGCCGGTCGCCAGAAGGGAAATGCTGCGCCAGCTGATCGTGGATCTTTTCCACTGCCGCCAGCACGGGCCTGACCGATAGCTCCCGGGCCAGCCCGTTAGCGAGTTCGTCACAGATGGCGCGCCAGGTTTCCGGGGCCACGCGGGCATCGATGCCACGGTCGGCCAGCAGCTCCACCGCGTGATCCGCCAGGTTGATATAGAGCAGCACCCCGGTGTGGCCTTCGGTGTTCCATACCTCCAGCGCGCCGAACAGGGCGCGGGCACGGGCGCGCGGGCTGGTGCCGGAAAAGGCCAGCGCCAAGGGCAGGCTGGATTCGATCACGACCCGGACTTCGCCGTGATGCCGCTGCTCGCCGGCGCGCACCGCCTGCTGCAGTTGCTGCTGGGCGTCGGCGGGGAAGAGTTTGCTGGCGGCGCCGGGGCGCGTGCCGAGATGGCGCAGGGCGCGTTTGAAGTGTGGCATGTGTCGTTACCAGTTGCCGGAGGCGCCGCCTCCGTCGAAGCCGCCGCCGCCTCCACCACCAAAGCCGCCGCCGCCACCGCCGCCTCCTCCGAAGCCACCGCCGCCGCCACGTCCCCAGCCGCCGCCCCCGAGACCGCCAAGGGTGCCGCCCAGTCCGCCCGCAGCCGCGTCCCAGCCGCGCCCGCGCGTCACGATCCGCGAGCCACCCGAGCGGCGGGCTGCGGAGATGAAGAAGAACAGGATGATGGCGAGCGGGAACAGCACCGGCAGCCAGTCGGTCCACGAGCCGCTCTGGGCGGCCTTGGCGCCTGCCTGCGGGCCGGGCAGGGCTTCCTTGTCGATGGTGGCCTGGATCGCCGAGACGCCGGCCGCAATGCCGCCATAGAAATCATTCTGCCGGAAGTGCGGCGCCATCACGTCTTGCAGGATGCGCTTGGACATGGCGTCGGTCAGCGAGCCTTGCACGCCGCGCCCCACTTCCAGGCGCATCTTGCGCAGGCCGGGCGGGTTGTCCTTGGCGATCAGCAGGATCACGCCGTCGTCGATGCCCTTGCGCCCGGCGCGCCAGGCGTCGGCCACGCGGATGCTGTAGGCGTCGATGGGCTCGGGATCGGTGGTGGGCACCATCAGCACGAAGATCTGGCTGCCGCGCTGCTGCTCGTACTCTGCGAGCACGTTTTCCAGCGCGCTGCGCTGGCTGGCGCTGAGCGTGCCGGTGAGGTCGGTGACCCGCTGCGTGAGCGGCGGCACCGCGACAAAGCCGTCGCCGGCGGCCATGGCCGGGGACGCCAGCAGCGCGCCCAGCCACAGCAGCAGCGCCAGCATGGCGGCTGTCCAGCCACTGCGCTCAGAGGGATTGCGCATAGGTATGGTCCGGGATCAGAACTTCACCGTGGGCGGTGCCGAGATGGCCTTCTCGTTCTCCACCGTGAAAGACGGCTTGACCGGGTACTTGAAGATCATGGCGGTCAGGTTGGTGGGGAAGCTGCGCGCCAGGATGTTGTAGTCGCGCACCGCGGTGATATAGCGCTGGCGTGCCACCGTGATGCGGTTCTCGGTGCCCTCGAGCTGCGATTGCAGGTCGCGGAACGACGCATCGGCCTTGAGTTGCGGATAGTTCTCCGACACCGCCAGCAGGCGCGACAGCGCGCCGCTCAGCTCGCCCTGGGCTTGCTGGAAGCGCTTGAAGGCTTCGGGGTCGTTAAGGGTCTCGGGCGAGACCTGGATGCTGGTGGCCGCGGCGCGCGCCTTGGTCACGGCTTCCAGTGTCTCGCGCTCATGCGTGGCATAGCCCTTGACGGTATTGACCAGGTTGGGGATCAGGTCGGCGCGGCGCTGGTACTGGTTGATCACCTCGCCCCAGGCCGCCTTGACGGCCTCGTCCTTGGACTGGAAGTCGTTGTACCCGCAGGCGGACAGCAGGCTTGCACACAAGGCCAGCATGAGCCAGCGCAGCACAGAGCGCCCGGAGGACAGTGACAGGGAAGGGGATGCGCGCATCGAAGACTCCGGAATTCGTGGAGTCCCCAGTGTAGCGCAGGGACCGGCCGGCGCAAGCGGATCGGCCCGGGTGCAGTTGACGGCAGGCCGGCCGTCCCGGTAGATTGTCGTTTCTGCCGTGGTCGCCACGGCGTGCTCCCATTCAGCCCCAACCTGCCATGCGCGCTGTTCCGT
>NZ_JBFTSF010000014.1:0-51550 GCF_056399905.1 Cupriavidus sp. 01L46 | reverse complement strand
GTGGTGACCCACGCCGCGCGCGGCACCGGTGTCGGCACGGCCATGATGCACGCCGCCATGCGGCTGGCCGAAGAGGCAGGCGCCTCCAAGCTGGCGCTATCGTCCAGCGCGCGCCGGCTGCAGGCGCATCAGTTTTACCGGCGGCTTGGGTTTACGGAGCATGGGACCAGTTTCAGCATCGGGCTGCCGGTGGCGGCTGTGCACCTCTGATTGGAGCGCTATCCCATCCGCTTGCCCCCGCTCCGCCTGACCGTCTCCCGCCCGGCCACGGGCACCCTCTCCACCAGCGCCTCGATACGTTCGCGAAAACGTTGCGTGACAGCGGTTTCGGCCAGCGCGTGATACGCCAGCCGGAGCGCGAGGCAACGTTGCCGGCCGCGTTGCTGGGCACGCATACCGACCAGGTGCTGCATGATGCCGGCGTGGTGGCGGGCCMGGAACAGGACCCTACGGCTGGTGTTGGTTCTGTTGCTGTTGCTGGTGGTGGCGCGTGCGCTCGTGCGTGAGCCGCATCAGCGCGCTTGCCGCATCCTCCAGCGCGCCGCTGTTGTCGATCACCGTCAGCCGGCACCCTGCCGGCACGGCGAACGGCTCGCCCGCGCGCTGCAGGCGCCGCACGATGGCTTGCTCGTCCTCGCGGCCGCGCAGCCGCAGGCGCTCTCCCAGCACGTGCAGGCGCACGCTGATCTGCACGGCGTGCAGGGCCGGATAGCGCGCGTGGGCGGCGGCCAGGTGCTCGCGTGATCCGTTCACGACCACGCACAGGCCTTGGGCCAGCCAGTCGTCGAGCTCGGTCCCGATGCCGTAGCACAAGCCGTGGCTGCGCCAGTGCAGCGCAAAGCCGCCTTGCGCCACGCGGTGCTCGAACGCTGCGGGGGTGATCGCCACGCTGTCTTCATCGGCACTGCTGGCGCGGGTGATGCAGCGTTGCGCCACGCGTACGCCGGCATCGTCCTGCAACTTGTCGCGCATCACGCGCAGCAGCGAGTCCTTGCCGCTGCCGGAGGGGCCCATCAGGTAAACCAGGCCGCTGCCGTCCGGGGCTTCGGCACCGGGCGCGGCGATGTCGGCCCGTGCCGCGGTGTGCATGGCCTTGGCGCTCATGCCGTGGCTTCCAGCAGAGCCGCCCCGGCGGCATCGGTGGTGCTGCCGTCAAAGCCATAGTGGCGGGCGGCCAGGAAGGGCGCATCCGGCGTGCTTTGCACGAACAGGCTGACGTCGCTTACCGTCATCGGCTGCTGCAGCAGCGGGCCGCTCGCGGCTTGCAGCATGGCGATGGCGCTGTCCTGCTCGAATTCGTCGAGCAGCCCCGTGAGCGTGATGTGGAAGATGAACGTCTCGAACGCGTAGGGGTAGCCCCAGGCATCCAGCATGCGCCGGGCTGGCTCGCTCAGTTCCCCCGGMTTGCGGCGTGCCAGTTCGGCAGGGGTGGGCGGCGCGCGGAAGCTGTCGAACTCGCGCACCGCTGCGTCCGCCAGCGCGTGCATGCGCGCATTGGCGCTGGCGTCGCCACCGAGGCACCAGGCCAGGAAGCCCCGCAGGTTTTGCAGTGCTAGCGGTACCGCGAAGGGCTGGCGGTCCAGCGCGAAGGCGCGCATGGCGGCGTCCAGCCCGGCAGGCGTCTGGCCGTCCGCCAGCCGGAACGGGGCCTTGAGCGTGGCATGCAGGCCATAGTAGGCCGGTGCCTCAGTCCAGCGGGCAATCTGGGCAATGCGGTGGGCATCGTGCGCAGCGGGACGCGCGATTGCCTCGCCTGTCTCGGCGCTGCGGCCCAGCCATTGCTCGCCCACCATCCGAAAGGGCGCGGCGGGATTGAGGTAGATGGCGTAGCGGTAGGCCTGCGGCAATGGATTGTTCGACATCGGGTTCGGCGTCCTGGGCGTCCTGGGCATTATGGGCGTGACGGTCAGGCCGCGCGCCGCGCGCCGCTGGCCTGCACCAGCGGGAAGGCACGCGTGGCGTGGTGCAGCACACCGCCGACAATGGCGGCGCAGACCTGGGGCAGGGCGGGATCGCGGTCGTCGACGATGATGGCGTCGGCGCGCAGGCCGGGGCTGAGCGCGCCGCGGTCGTTCATGCCGGCGGCGCGCGCCGGGTTGCGCGAGACCAGGTCCCAGGCGGCCGGCAACGGCAGCACGCCGAGCTGCGCCACGCGGAACGCGGCTTGCAGGGGCGCCGGGTAGTAGTAGTCGGAGGCCAGCACGTTGCACAGCCCGGCGGCGATCATCTCGGTGGCGTCCGGGGCGCCGGTGTGGCTGCCGCCGCGGATCACGTTGGGCGCGCCGAATACGGCGTGGTTGCGCAGCGCGTGGGCGGCGCGGGCCACATCCACGGTGAGCGGGAATTCCGCCACGGTGCAGCCTTGCTGGTGGTAGCGCTGGCGGGTGGCGGCGTCGCCGTCGTCGTGCGAGGCGACTTGCAGGCCGGCGGCGCGGGCAGCGGCAATCAGCCGGGCCACGCCGTCGGGCACCTTGCTTGCCTGCGAGGCCGCTTGCTCCAGGCGCTGGCGGAAGATGACCGGGTCGCACTCCGCGCGGTCCGCGTACTGCGCCAGCTTGCGCGCGTCGTGCAGGCGGGTGGCCATCAGCGGCAGGTGGTCGTTGATGGCCAGGAAGCGCACCTTGCCGCTATCGATCCAGGCCAGCGCGGTTTCCAGCCCGGCCAGGTGATGTGCCTCGAAGCGCAGGTGCACATGGTGTTGCGCGCCAAGGGTGCCGCGCATGCGCTCCAGGCCGTCGAACATGCGCTGGGCGTAAGCCTCGCCGCGCAGGCCGCCTTCCCACGACAGCGTCACGCCGTGCAGCTCGGTGGTGATGCCATGCGCGAGCAACTGGCGGTCCACGTCGAACAGCGCGCTGGTGTACGGAAAGCTCACGCCAGGGCGCGGCATCACGGCGCGCTCGAAGGCGTCGCCGTGAATGTCCACGATGCCGGGCAGCACCAGCAGGTCGCCCGCATCGAGGGCAGGCCCTGCCGTGCTGGCCGGCCCGGCCAGGCAACCGTCGCGGAATGCGAAGGCGGCCGGCGCAATGCCGTTGGCGGTGAGAACGCGGCGGCCGCTCAGGCCGGCAAGGGTGGGGTGAGGTGCGTGATTGGTATCCATGCTGGCGACCTTAGCGCGGGCAGATGACAAACAGATGTCTAGACCAATTTGGTCGGTGGGGCGTGCGTTCCAAACGGCCGGCGATTGCGCATTTTAGTCCGGGTCGGCTACGGTCAGCTGGACCCAGTCGCCGGCAAAGCGCACCACGCTGTATTGCAGCGGCACGCCGTCCAGGTCGACGTTGAGCGCCTCCACCTGCAGGATCGGCCGCGTCTTGGGCTGGTTGAGCTGACGGGCCACCGGCGCTGTCGGCATGGCGGCGGTGATGCGCGACCACTTGCGCGTGTAATCGGTAATGCCGTAATGGGCGAACGCCTTGGAGATCGACAGGCGCGCACGCAGCTCGGCGTCCATGCCGGGGAAGCGCGCGGCATCGAAATAATGCTCGGCCACGTCGATGGTGCGGGCTTCAGCCTTGCCCAGCATCTGCACGCGCAGGATGGGCGCACTGCGCGCCAGGCCCAGGTGCTTGGCGATCTCGGGGGCGCGCAGCGTTTGCGACTCCAGCACCTCGATGTGGCCACGCATGCCCTGGCTGGCCAGGTTCTGCGAAAAACGCGTGCGCCGCCCGATGGCGTAGTCGATCGCGTGTTCCTGCACGAAGGTGCCCCGGCCTTGCTCGATGCGCACCAGCCCGTTTTGCTCCAGCTCGCCCATGGCGCGGCGGATGGTATGGCGGTTGACGGCGAAACGCGTGGCCAGCTCTGGCTCGGGCGRCAGGCGCTCGCCCGGGACATAGAGCTTGTTGCGGATGTCGAGCGCCAGGGCCTCGCCGATCTGGCGCCATACCGCTACTCCCGAGCCCCGCTCGACTTCCTGTTCCACCATCGTGTCCTGCCTTTTCGTCATCCTGCGTTAATCATTTGCGTGCTTCAATAGGATGCGATTGTGCCTCAACCTGGCCATGCCGTGCACGGGGCCCGAAGTGGGCCGAAGCGGGCCGAAGCGCCTTGCCGGGCGTCATGAAAGCTTCATCTGGCTGTGTTGTAGTTCGGCCATGGATGGTATTCTACATCTAAACGTATAGACGTATAGGGGATGTGAAATGGATCGAACCGATACCGACGCGGGCACGCAACCAGGGGCGGCGGCCCAGCAGCAAGCGGCCCGAGCGGCCTGGCTGCGCGTGCTGGCTCTGGCCGCTCCGGATGCCCTGGCGCAGGCCGTGGGCCGCCTCGGCGCGCTGCCGGCCTACCGCTTGCTGCGCAAGCCGGAGAGCGGCATGGCCATGGTGCGGGGGCGCGCCGGTGGCACGGGGGCGCAGTTCAACCTCGGCGAGGTCAGCGTGACGCGCTGCGCGGTGACGCTGGAGCCGGGCGTGGTCGGGGTGGGTTACGTGCAAGGCCGTACACACGCCCATGCGGAGCAGATCGCCGTGCTGGATGCGTTGCTGCAGTTGCCCGATTGGCATGCGCGCGTGCAGGCCGAAGTGGTCACGCCGCTGGCCCAGGCGCGTACGGCGCAAGGCGAACACAAGTCCGCCGTGGCGGCGCAGACAAAGGTGGAGTTTTTTACCATGGTGCGTGGAGAGGACTGAGATGCCAGGCCAAACGATTGCCGCCCAGACGGCTGGATACGACAACGTGCCCCCGGGGCGGCACGGCGCGCTTGCGCCGATGCTGCTGCCTGGCTTCGACGATGCGGTGCAATCGGCGCAGCGGACCTTCCGCGCCGCGCTGGATGCCATGTCCCACCCGGGCAGCGTCGGCGAGCTGGCCGAGCCGTGCGGCGTACCACAGGGCCTGTCCCCGGCCTTGAGCGCGCTGCTGCTCGCGCTGGTCGACAGCGATACGCCGGTGTGGCTGCCGCCCGGGACGCCCGAAGGCGTGCGCGCCTTCCTGCGCTTCCATTGCGGCTGCCCGCTGGTGGCGGAACCAGGGCAGGCGGCCTTCGTGACGGTGCCGGCCGGTTACGCCGCGCCCGATCTGGCCGCATGCGCCTTGGGCGATCCGGCGTACCCGGACCGCTCCGCCACGTTGTTGATCGAGGTGGGTTCGCTGAACGGYGGCCCCGAGGTCACRCTGCGCGGCCCGGGCATCGAGACCCACGCCACGCTGGCCGTGCAAGGCTTGCCGGCCGATTTCTGGACCCAGTGGCAGGCAAACCATGCGCGCTTCCCGCTCGGCGTGGACGTGCTGCTGACCAGTGGCAGCGCCCTGAGCGCGCTGCCGCGCACCACCCAAGCGGAGGCTTGACATGTACGTTGCCGTCAAAGGGGGCGAACGCGCCATCCTCAACTCGTACCGCATGCTGGACGACTACCGCCGTGGCGACCGCCGCGTGCCGGAGCTGACACTGGCGCAGGTGCGCGAGCAGATGCCGCTGGCCGTGTCGCGCGTGATGGCCGAAGGCTCGCTGTACGACCCGCACCTGGCCGCGCTGGCCATCAAGCAGGCCGCGGGCGACCTGATCGAAGCCGTGTTCCTGCTGCGCGCCTATCGCACTACATTGCCGCGCTTTGGCTATTCGGTGGCGCTCGATACCGGCGCCATGCGCCTGCAGCGCCGGATCTCGTCCACCTTCAAGGAYGTGCCGGGCGGGCAGGTGCTGGGSCCGACCTACGATTACACCCAGCGCCTGCTSGAYTTCACGCTGGARGCCGAGCGCGACAATGCGCCGCTGCCGGCTGCGCAAACCACGCTGGATGCGCGCATGCCACGCGTGACGGACCTGCTGCGCCAGGAATCGCTGATCGAGCCGGAGACCGTGCCCGAGCACGACCCCGCGCCGCCCGACCTCACGCGCGAGCCGCTGGAGCTGCCTGCGGCCCGTCCGGCGCGCTTGCAGAACCTGGCCCGCGCCGATGAGGGCTTCCTACTGTCGATGGGCTACTCCACCCAGCGCGGCTACGGCAACTCGCACCCGTTCGCGGCAGAGATCCGCTACGGCGAGGTGGAAGTGGAGCTGTTCGTGGAGGAACTGGGCATTGCCGTGACCATCGGCGAGATCGAGGTCACCGAATGCCAGATGGTGAGCCAGTTCGCCGGCAACGCGCAGGAAGGGCCGAGCTTTACGCGCGGCTACGGCCTGGTGTTCGGCTATGGCGAGCGCAAGGCTATGTCGATGGCGCTGGCCGACCGCGCCATGCGCGCCGCCGAACTGGGCGAAGGCGCCGATGCGCCCGCCAACGACGTGGAGTTCATGCTCTACCACAGCGACAACGTGGAGGCCTCTGGCTTTGTGCAGCACTTGAAGCTGCCGCACTACGTGGATTTCCAGACCAATCTCGACCTGCTGCGCCGCCTGCGCGCCGAGCGCGGGCAGGGCGTGCCGTCTCCGGCGCCGACGCCGCCCGGGCAGGACGCTGCCGGCATCTCCCAAGTGCTGGCGCAGGAGGCCATCGCATCATGACCGACACCAATGCCAACGCCACCGTGCGCGACGAACACTACAACTTCGGCTACCTGGACGAATCCACCAAGCGCATGCTGCGCCGTGCGCTGCTCAAGGCGGTAGCGATCCCCGGCTACCAGGTGCCCTTCGGCAGCCGCGAGATGCCGCTGCCCTATGGCTGGGGCACCGGCGGCATCCAGGTCACCGCCTCCATCATCGGCAGCGACGACGTGCTCAAGGTGATCGACCAGGGCTCGGACGACACCACCAACGCCATCAATATCCGCCGCTTCTTCGGCCGCGTGACTGGCGTGCAGACCACCGAGCGCACCGCGCAAGCCACGATCGTGCAGACCCGCCACCGGATTCCGGAAACGCCGCTGGCCCAGGGGCAGATCATGGTGTTCCAGGTGCCCATCCCGGAGCCGCTGCGCTGGCTGGAACCGAGCGAGACCGAGACCCGCACCATGCACGCGCTGGCGGAATACGGCGCAATGCATGTCAAGCTGTACGAGGACATCGCCCGCCATGGGCGCATTGCMACCACCTACGACTACCCGGTGATGGTCAACCAGCGCTACATGATGCGGCCGTCGCCCATCCCCAAGTTCGACAACCCGAAGCTGGACTACAGCCCGGCGCTGATGCTGTTCGGCGCGGGGCGTGAGAAGCGGGTCTATGCGGTGCCGCCCTTTACCAGCGTGAAGAGCCTGGACTTCGACGACCATCCGTTCGCGGTGGAGACGTGGGATGGCTGCTGCGAGCTATGTGGCTCCACCGACAGCTATCTCGATGAAATCATCACCGACGACGCGGGCGGGCGCATGTTCGTCTGCTCCGATACCGAGTACTGCGCCACGCGCCAGGAGCAGGGTGAGACCGGGCCGAACGGCACGGCCGCCAACGCACGCAAGGAGGCAGCATGAGCCGCACCGATCCGCACCAGCCGCTGTTGTCCGTGCGCGGCCTGACCCGCACCTGGGACGGCGTGCATGGCTGCCACGATGTCAGCTTCGATCTGTTTCCCGGCGAAGTGCTGTGCGTGGTGGGCGAGTCCGGCTCGGGCAAGAGCACCTTGCTGCAGGCGGTGTCCTGGCAGGCCGCGCCTGAATCCGGCAGCGTTTGCTACGACACCCGCGAGCAAGGGCTGGTTGACCTTGCCACGCTGTCCGACGCCCGGCTGCGCCTGCTGGCGCGCACCGACTGGGGTTTCGTGCGCCAGAACGCGCGCGATGGCCTGCGCATGCGGGTGAGCGCAGGCGCCAATATCGCCGAGCGCCTGATGGCGGTAGGCGGGCGCCACTATGGGGAGCTGCGCGACGTGGCCGGCACCTGGATGGAAAAGATGGAGCTCGACCTGGGCCGCCTGGACGATGCGCCGACCAGCTTCTCCGGCGGCATGCAGCAGCGCTTGCAGATCGCCCGCAACCTGGTGACGCATCCGCGCCTGGTGTTCATGGACGAGCCCACCGCCTCGCTCGACGTCTCCGTGCAGGCCCGCCTGCTCGACCTGCTGCGCCGGCTGGTGGCGGACCTTGGCCTTGCCGCCATCATCGTCACCCACGACCTCGCCGTGGCGCGCCTGCTGGCGCACCGCACGCTGGTGATGCAAGGCGGGCGCGTGGTGGAAAGCGGCCTGACCGACCAGATCCTCGACGATCCGCACCACCCGTACACCCAGTTGCTGGTGTCTTCCATTCTGCAGGGCTGATCATGACGCACGACGCCTACCACCATCCAAGCATGGCCGCCGACGCCCAGCGCATCCAGGTGCGCGGCCTCGGCAAGACCTTCATCCTGCACAACCAGGGCGGCACGCGCCTGCCCGTGCTGCAGGCCATCGATTTCGATGCMGCCGCCGGCGAATGCCTGGTGCTGGCCGGCAGTTCCGGCGCGGGCAAGAGCACGCTGCTGCGGTGTCTGTACGGCAACTACCTGGCCACCGAAGGCAGCATCCGCATCCGTGACAACGATGCGTGGGTGGAGCTGACCCGCGCGCCGGAGCAACGCATCCTGCAATTGCGGCGCGAGGTGATCGGCTATGTCAGCCAGTTCCTTCATGTGATCCCGCGCGTGAGCACGCTTGATGTGGTGGCCGAGCCGCTGCAGCAGCGCGGCGCCAGTGCCGGCGAAGCGCGCGAGCGTGCCGCGGTGCTGCTGGCGCGGCTGCAGGTGCCGGGCCGGCTGTGGAGCCTGCCGCCCGCGACCTTCTCGGGCGGCGAGCAGCAGCGCGTGAACATCGCGCGCGGGCTGATCGGCGGCCATCCGGTGCTGTTGCTCGACGAACCGACCGCCTCGCTCGACGCGGATAACCGCGCGGTGGTGGTGGCGCTGATCCGCGAAGCGCTGGCCGAGGGCCGGTGCCTGGTCGGCATCTTCCACGATGAAGCCGTGCGCGAGGCGGTGGCCACCAGGCAGCTGCCATTGCACTCGCCGGCTGTCACGCAGGCCGCGCCGGCCGGCAAGCTTGCGGCTGTCGCCGGCTGAGCCGTTCATCCTGATCGTATTCATTCGCTCCCAAGCGCTCCCACTCGTTCCCCATCGTTCCCACTCGTTCCCGGAACCGACCATGCTTCCTGCTTACCTGACTCATGCACGAATCGTCCTGCCCGATGGCGTGCTAGCCGACAGCGCCTTGCTGATCGACAACGGCCATATCGCGGCCATCGAGCCCGATGCCGCCGCCGTGCCGCGTGCCGCCCAGGTGATCGACTTGCGTGGCCAGACGCTGCTGCCCGGCCTGGTCGACCTGCATTGCGACGCGATCGAGAAAGAAGCCGAGCCGCGCTCGCGGGTGATGTTCCCGCTGGATTTCGCCGTGGCGCAGATCGATCGCCGCAACGCCGCCGCGGGCATCACCACGCCTTACCACGCGGTATCGTTCGCCGGTAACTCGTTCGGCGTGCGCAACTTCGACACGGCCGGCGAGCTCGTGCGCGCTGTGGCCGCCTTCCGCGGCCACAGCCTGGTGGATAACCGCATCCATTGCCGCTATGAAGTCACCGACGCCAGCGCATTGCCGGTGCTGGAGCAACTGGTGGAAGCCGGCCTGGTGGACCTGGTCTCGGTGATGGACCATTCGCCCGGGCAGGGCCAGTTCAAGACGCTGGAGTCCTACCTGGCTTACATGATGGGCAACCACGCCATGAGCCGTGAAGAGGCCCATGCCGCCGCCGATAGGAAACTGGTGGAGAAGCACGGCGCACTGGACCGGGTTGAACGCTTGCTGGCGCTGGCCGCCCGCATAGGGGTGCCGGCCGCGAGCCATGACGACGACTCGGCACAGCGTATTGCCACCATGCATGCGCTGGGCGTGCGCATGAGCGAGTTCCCGATCAACCTGGAGACGGCGCAGGCCGCCAAGGCAAAGGGGTTGCCGACCATCCTTGGCGCGCCCAATGTGCTGCGCGGCCAAAGCCAGAGCGGCTCCATGCGCGCCATCGACGCCATCAGCGCCGGGGTGGCGGATTGCCTATGCTCGGACTACCAGCCGTCCACGCTGATTGCCGCCGCCTTTGCCACGGAACGCCTCGCCGGCCTGAGCCTGCCGCAAGCCGCCGCGCTGGTCAGCGCCAACCCGGCCGCGGCTTGCGGGTTGTCCGATCGCGGGCGCATCGGGGCCGGGCTGCGCGCCGACCTGGTAGCGGTTGCCATGGTGGCCGGACAGCCGCTGGTGACGCATACGTGGTCATCGGGCCGCCTGGTGTTTGCCGCGCGCTATCCGGCGGGCGCCCTGGCGCTTGACAGCGCAGGCCTGGTCCAGATGCCGCTGCCGGACGAATCGGACGAACCGGGAGAACCAGGGCGCGCGGCGGCATGACCATGGCGGCTAATATTGGCAATGGGTGGGCCGAGTCGCCGCAGGCGGGCAGCGTGGCCGCGGTAAGCCTTAGCGCCACGCACACCTTCAGCAAGGCGGTGACGCCGGTCATCCGCCTGCTGGCCGGGCTGGGCGTCGAGGGTGACGCGCATCTGGGGGAAACCGTCAAGCACCGTTCCCGCGTGGCGGTGGACCCTAGCCAGCCGAACCTGCGGCAGGTTCACCTGCTATCGGTGGAACTGCAGGCGATGCTGCAGGCCGCCGGCCATGCGGTGGCGCCTGGCGCGCTGGGCGAGAACATCACCACGCGGGGCATCGACCTGCTGGCGCTGCCAACCGGCGCGCGGCTGCACCTGGGCGACACCGCGCTGGTCGAGATCACCGGGCTGCGCAATCCCTGCGCGCAGATCGAACGCTTCCAGCCGGGCCTGCTTGCGCAGGTGCTGGGTCGGGACGATGAAGGCAAGCTGGTGCGCAAGGCCGGCATCATGGGCATTGTCCTGGCCGGCGGACTGGTGCGCGCGCACGACGCGATCCGCGTGACGCTGCCGCCCGAGCCTCACCGGAGGCTGGATCGGGTTTGAGCAGGACGCGTGGATGAAGGTACGGGTGAGGGTGGAGCAGCCCTAGCGATGCGACGCGCGAACGGTTCCGTGGTGGGAGCCGTGCCAGTCGCCCGGTATGTCGGGGAAGATCTCGCACTCGCCGCGCACGATCAGYTCCACCGTYGCGCAKACGCCYTTGACGCCKCGCGGGCCGACGCAGACCAGGCTGTGAGGGTGTTCCGAATGATTGGGAATGGCGTACACGCGCATCCCTTCCTGATACAGGGGATGGGCGGGCAGCCTGGCGTTGAGTAGTTCGACAAAACGCAAGGGACTTACAACCGGCTTTTCCATGTTGCTCTCCCATGGAGCATGGGCGCGACCTCCGGCGGGCTCCGGACGGGCCGAAAGTGCTTGGTGAACCGGCTGGACGGGAGGCGGGGGGAGCCTTCCGTCCATGTCACCTGCACAAACCAGGAATGTGGCCAGGACGCCGCGGCAGGCGCGGAATACGGCGCAAAAGCCGCTTACTGCGGCGATCGATTCAAGGGGCCACGCCGTAAGGTTAGGCGATTTATTGGCGGGATCAAGCTTGCCGTCGGCGTCAAAGCGCTAATGGGACGAGGGCGGTACCCTGCGCTGCCACCGCCGCTCGGGAAGACTGGCTGGCGGGCTGAGGTATATTCCACGGGTGGCAGATACGCGCCTCCTACCGATTTCCCTTTCCGCATGAACGTTACGCCACCCCTTGCCACCGCCGGTGCTGATCCCAAGGCCGCTTCCTTCGCCGCATTGCGCGCGCACTACGATGGCGCCGTCCTGCCGCTCTGGACCGGGCCGGGCTGGAACGCCACGTTGCAGCTGCCCTATGAGGCGCTGTCCGGCACCGGCCAGCAGCCTTTGCCGGTGGCGCGTTACCGCGCCATGGCCTGCGCGCGCCAGCTCTATGTGTTTTCGCAGTGCGATGGCACTGATGGGGCCGCCCATGCGGCGCGCCTGTTCGCATCGCTCGGGGGCCGCTTTGCCGATGGCGGGCAGGGTGGCTTCATCTACAGCATCGACGCGCAGGGACGGCCGCTAGATACCACCAAGGACTTGTACACCCACGCCTTCGTCGTCTTTGCCTGCGCGGCGTATTTCAAGCGCTCGGGCAGCACGCAGGCGCGTGCCTTGCTGGATGGCACCACACGGTTGATCGAGGAGCGTTTCGCCACCGCGGATGGCCTGTACCATGCCGCGCTAGCGCAAGAMCTTCGCCCGCTAGGCGGGCCGCCCCAGCAAAACCCGATCATGCACCTGACCGAGGCCTACCTGGCGGCGTTCGAGGTCACCGGGGAGCGTCGCTATGCGGACCGGCTGGCGGGCATTGCCGCCGCCGTGCTGGCCACCTTTGTCGACCCGGCGACCGGTTGCATTGCCGAGTTGCCGATGTGCACCGATCGCGCTGGCAACCGGGTCGAGCCCGGCCATCAGTTCGAGTGGTTCTCGCTGCTTGCCAGCGCGCCCGCGTTGTTCGAGGGCTCCGGGCTCGCGCAAGCGCTGGCACGCGCCTTCGGCTTCGCCCTGCAGCACGGCGTCGACATCAGCACCATGGGCGTGGCGGCAGCATTGCACCTGGACGGCTCGCCGCGTGACCCGATCCAGCGCATCTGGGCGCAGACCGAATTCGCGCGGGCGCTGGCGGTGCGCGGCGACAGCGTGGCGCTGGCGCACCTGCAGGCCTGGCTGAACGCCTACCCGGCGCGATTCCTGCACGCGGGCGGCTGGCATGAGTGCCTGTCGCCTGCCGGCAAGGTGGAGCGGGCGGAGATGCCTTCAACCACGCCATATCACCTTGCCACCGCGTACCAGGCACTGCCGCAGGATTGACGGCCTGGCGGATCCACCGCCGCATCAGCCGGCCGCGCGGCTGAGCAAACGGTCGAACTCGTTGCGCACGATGCGGTAAGACTCGCCGGAAAAGCCCTCCAGCCCGGCCCGGTCGATCACGGTGATATGGCCGCGGCTGTGGCGGATCATCTGCAGCTCCGCCAGCTTGCCCACCGCCTCGGTCACGCCTTCGCGGCGCACGCCAAGCATGTCCGCAATGGTTTGCTGGGTCACGTCGAGCTCATTGCAGGGCGAGCGGTCCAGCGCCAGCAGCAGCCAGCGGCACAACTGCGTGGTCAGCGAGTGGTGGCGGATGCAGACGGCCGTCTGCGACACCTGCGTGAGCAGCGCCTGCATATAGAGCAGGGCCATGCGCTGCAGCGTGGGCAGCTCGGGGTAGATCGCGCGCAGGTCGCTCGCGCCAACGCGAAAGCCGGTGCCGCTCCTGCGTACTTCGATCCGGTTGGGCATGGTCTCGGCGCCGGTCAGCGCGGGCAGCCCCACCAGACCCTCGCGGCCCACGGAGGCCAGCTCCACGGTGGCGCCGCTTTCCTGCAGCGACATCATCGAGATCACCGCCGTGTTCGGGAAATAGAGATGCCGGATGCGCTGTCCGGAATCGCTCAACAGCTGCCCGGTGCGCAGGTTGACGCTATCCAGGCGCKGCAGCAGCACGCGGCGCTCGTGCGGCGGCAGGGCGCCCAGCAAGTGATTGCCGGCCAGATCCAGTTCGGTATCGATCATCCCCTTGTCTCCCCAAGTCGAAAGGTCGCGGCGGCTGCGCCAGCCGTTTGGTTTTTTCTCTGTTTTCTCTGTTCGGTATGCCACGCAGCCGGGCTTGACCCGTTAACGTATTAAGCGTCATGCGTGCGCTTGCCGACACTGGCCGGAGGTTGGAGATCGCCACGGTATTGGGGGGATATGCTTTCGGCTGGATTCAGCCCCGGGTTCATACTTTAGACGGGGGGAGGGTTTAGGTGGCCGGGGCGCCGCGCGGGGATGCGGCGGACGGATCGGCGCAAACAATCTGAAAAAAAACCTGTAAGTTCCTGTGGGTGGCGGCGACGAATGGGCACATTCACCCAGTTGGAGATTGCCATGTACCCGAACCTCACCAAGTCGTTCACCAAGTCGCTGTTTGCCGCCGCCATCGCCGGCGCCGTGCTTGCCCTGGGCAGCGCCCAAGCCGCCAGCGTGCGTGATATCTACAGCGACGGGGCGCGCACCGCGCCCGTGAACACCTTCACCGATGGCGCACGGGGCGGGCGGTTCGATACCTTTACCGACGGTGCCCACGCCCGCATGGTGGATCCCTTTACCGATGGCGCGCGCATCGCCGGCCTGGACCGCACCGGCCCCTCCGCCGACCCGGCGCGCAGCATCGACCCGTTCACCGATGGCGCGCGCAAGCTCGATACGTTTACCGACGGCGCCCGCATCGCTGGCCTGGATCGCACTGGTGTGTCCTCCGATCCGGCGCGCAATATCGACCCGTTCGTCGATGGCGCGCAGAAAGTGGCTGGCATGGATACCCGCGGCGTTTCAGCGCCGCCGGCCCGTAGCTTCAACGTGTACCAGGATGGCGCGAATGCCTGAGCCGTGCGCGGCCCAATGCGCAGGGGCTGGCTACTCGTCCAGCCAGGACCCGCGCAGATCGCTCTTTTGCAGCAGTTGCAGCAACGTTTCGGCGGGCCGGCTCAGGCGGCCCGCGCGCAGCGAGATGAACTCCACCTCCGGCAGCGCCGGCAAGCTGTCGCCGTTGACCAGCGGCGACAGCCCGCGCCCGGACAGGTATTGCGCGCGCACGGTAATGCCCAGCCCGCCGCGCGCGGCGGCGATGCAGCCTGAGTGACTGCTGCTGGTGCAGACGATCTGCCAGCGCATCCCGGCCTTGGCCAGCGTATCGAGCACGATGGCGCGCGTGACACTGGGCTCGGGCACCAGGATCAGCGGCAGCGGCTGGCGCAGGTCCGCCACCGTGCCGGGCCGGGCTAGCCACTCCAGCTTGCCCCTGAACAATGGAGACCCGCGCCGGTCGCCTTCGCGGCGCTTGCCGATCATCAGGTCCAGCGCGCCGGCATCCATCAGCTCGTAGAGCTTGCCGGTCATGCCGATGGTGATCTCCAGTTCCACATCCGGATGCGAGTTGCGAAACGCCGCCAGCACATTGGGCAGGGGGCCCAGCGCGAGGTCATCGGAGGTGCCCAGGCGCACGCGGCCCTGCAGGCGCGGCGCATTGAACTGGGATTCCGCACGCGCAATGGCATCCAGGATCAGCCGCGCGTGGGCCAGCAGCGCCTCGCCGTCGGCGGTCATGGTCAGGGTGTGGGTATCGCGCACAAAGAGCCGGCGCCCGACGTGCTGTTCCAGGCGCCGGACGTGGTCGCTGACGCTGGATTGGGAGAGCCCGAGCTGGCGCCCCGCGTCGGTAAAGCTGTGCGCGGCGGCTACGGTGGCGAAGGTCTTGATCCAGACGGGATTGAGCATGCCGCATTGTCATCGGAATTTCCGATGACAGTCAATATACCTAGCAGGGTTCCCGATTGGCATGGCCGGTATTAACATCGGCTGCATTCCTGGCACTGGTTTTTGGCCCGATCGCTTCTTCCATGGTCCATTCCAGATGCCGCGCCGGTCATTGCCCCTGATTGCCGGTATTTGCATTTGCCTCGAGACGTACCAGATGACCAGCCAAACCTCGCAAAAGGCCATGYTGTGGATYGTCGCAGCGGGCTTTTTCATGCAAACGCTCGACACCACCATTGTCAATACCGCGTTGCCCGCGATGGCGCGCAGCCTCAACGAAACCCCCCTCGACATGAAGCCCGTGGTGGTGGCCTACACGCTGACCATGGCCATGCTCACGCCGGCCTCGGGTTGGCTGGCCGACCGCTTCGGCACCCGTCGCGTGTACTTCGCCGCGATCCTGATCTTTGTGCTGGGCTCGCTGTTCTGCGCGGGTGCGCAAAGCCTGGACCAGCTCGTGATTGCCCGCGTGATCCAGGGCGTGGGTGGCTCCATGCTGCTGCCGATCGGCCGGCTGGCGGTGCTGCGCAGCGTCTGCGGCGAGCAATACATCGCGGCGCTGGCCTTTGTCTCGGTGGCGGGGCAGGTCGGGCCGATCTTTGGCCCGGTGCTGGGCGGCTGGATCGTGCAGTCGGTGGCGTGGCACTGGATCTTCCTGATCAATGTGCCCGTGGGCGCCATCGGGATGCTGGCGGTCTTGCGCTACCTGCCCGACCACACCGTTGGCCGTGCGCCACCGTTCGACTTTGTTGGCTGCGGCCTGCTGTCGCTTTGCATGGTGGCGTTCTCGCTGGCGCTGGACACCCCGCACGAGGCAAGCCACGCGGCATGGAGCGGCAGCCTGTTCGCGCTGAGCCTGCTGTCCGCGCTGCTTTACATCCCGCATGCGCGGCGGCGTCAAAATCCGCTGTTCCGGCTGGCGCTGTTCCGCGAGCCCAATTTCAGCGTGGGCCTGGCCGGCAACCTGGTGTGCCGCATCGGCTCGGGCGCGGTGCCGTTCCTGATGCCGTTGCTGCTGCAGCTGCAGATGGGATATTCGCCGCTGCATTCGGGGCTGATGCTGCTGCCGGCCGCGCTCGCCGGCGTGCTCGCCAAGCGCTGGATCGTGCCGCTGGTCAAGCGCTTTGGCTATGACAACTTCCTGCTTGTCAACACGGTATTGGTCGGTGGCTCGATCGGCTCGTTCGCGGCGATTGCGCCGGGCTGGCCCGTGGGCCTTGCCATTGCGCAGCTCGCTTTGTTCGGGGCCACCAACTCCATGCAGTTCGCTGCCATGAACAGCGTGACGCTCAAGGGTTTGAGCGTGGAAGACGCGAGCAGCGGCAACAGCCTGTTCTCGATGGTGCAGATGCTGGCAATCGGCCTCGGGGTCACCATCGGCGGCGGGCTGGTCAGCATGTTCACAGCCCAGCTGGGCGTGGCCGGCACAGCCTACCGGCTGGCGTTCTTTACCGTGGGCATGATCACACTGCTATCGGCGCTGGTGTTTCGCCGGCTCKATGCCGGGCAATTCGACAAGAGCCGCGGCCCGGCCAGGGTGGCCAGCCGCTGATGCGCCGGTGCGGGACGCGATGCGTCGCGCACCGGCTTGCCCGCTCATTACTCAGTMACGCCGTTCTCATGCAGCAGCCGCTCGCACTCGTCGAGCAGGTCGTGCGCAAAGGCCGATTGGTAGTTGGGGTCCAGCGCTTCCATCATTTCGTGGGCGGTGTACAGCCCGGCCTCGCGTGAGAGCGTGCCGGCGAGCTGGCGCGCGAACTGATCGCTCAGTTGCGACAGCAAGCGCCGCTCGGCCAGCGCCAGCTGCAGCTTGGAGCGCGACAGCCACAGGCTCGCCAGGGTGGCGCCCTGGGCATCGGTCATCCATTGACGGTGTTCGTAGAATGCCGACAAGCGCTCGGCGGCAAGCGCAAACAGCAAGGCCTTGCGGGTATCGAAGTCGAGCTTGAGCGCGGGCGCTGGCGTGGGGGCGGAAGCGTCGGGGGGAGAGGTTTTCATCATGACTTGCAAATCGTGCGGTGGGGCGCGAGCCTACCACGCTATCGGATGTCGGGGCGGCGTCCCTACGGGTCAGGATTTCCCGGCCGCCGCGAAGCGCGTATTCAGCCAGGCGCCGATCGCCTTGATCTCTTCCATGCAGACCGAGTGCGACATGCGGTAGGTGTGCCATTCCACCTTGCAGCCCAGTTTTTCCACGGTGTTGCGCGCCAGCAGGCCGAGCTGCACGGCCACCACATCGTCCTCGGTGCCGTGTCCGGCAAAGATCGGCGTGGCGCGGCTGGCTTCGCTGAACTCGGCGGCAAGCATTGCCGGCGCGGGGATATAGGTGGAAAGGGCGATGATGCCGCCCAGTGCTTCGGGATGCGTCAGGGCTGTGGTATAGGCCACGGCCCCGCCTTGCGAGAACCCCGCCAGCACCACGCGGTGGCTGGGCACGCCGCGCTGGTTCTCCCGCGCGATCAGGGCGCGGATGGCATCGCGGGAGACCCGGATACCGGCTTCGTCCGCATGGCGGCGCGTGTCATCGAGCGACTCTATGTCGTACCACGCCGGCATGACGTAGCCGCCGTTGCAGGTAACCGGGATCGYCGGTGCGTTGGGAAACACGAAACGCACGCCGGGCGCGGACGTCAGGCCCAGCTCCGGGACCACGGGCACGAAATCGCTGCCGTCGGCGCCGAGCCCGTGCATCCAGATGACCGACCATGTGGGTGACGGCGCGGTTTCGATTTCAATGGCTGGCAGCAGTGCGCTCATTTCGATGTTCCTTGTTCCCGGATCCTGATCGGGCCCCCCCTTGCCGGCACGGCGAGCGCGCCGGGCACAACCGCCCGGTGCGGGGCAATGTGGCTGTGCGCATGGCATGGGGATGGCCGCGTGAGGCGGCAAGTATCGCACAGCGCCGGCGCGGTGCCGGCGGCTGGGCAATCGGGAACGCTTCAGCTAGCGCCAAGCGTCATGCGAGCGGATGGCCGCGGCGGCTTCAAGCCGCGCGGCACGGCATGACGGCAAACCGTCAGGCTGCTGAAGGTACGGTAGGCACCGTGATGAGGCCGGGCGCGGAGCGGGGCGCTTGCGCATGCTCCGCGGCGACGGGGGCGCGCCGCTTGTCCACGACGCTTTCGACGCCGGAGGCGGACACCTCCTCCAGGAAGGCGACCAGGTCGCGGTAGTAGTCGACCTGCATCTGTGCCTCCAGCAGGCGACGCTCGGCTTGGAATAAGGTAAGCCGCATTTGCTGCAATTCCCTTGCTGCGATTTTCTCCGGGGTGGGCGGACTAAACATGTCTGCAAGCGAACGCATGGAAACCTCCCGCTATCGACGGCTTCGAATTGAAGCTCCTGCCATGCAACCAATATAGTAAATAAAAGCGCATTTCAGGCCCTGTCGCGCGCCGTCCACACAKTCGATTGCCGGCATGCAGCGGCAGGAGTAAATTGATCGTCCGGTGTTTTGCAAGGCGCCCGGCAATGCTTACATGGCAAGCGTTCCCGGCTCCGGCTGTTTCATTTTTTCCAGGTAGCCGTGGATCTGCGCGACCACCGCCGCGCCTTCGCCCACGGCTGCCGCCACCCGCTTGGTGGAACCCGAGCGCACGTCCCCGATTGCAAAGATGCCTGGCACACTGGTCTCCAGCGTGGATGCCGGCATGGTGCCTTCATGCGCCGTGTCTGTGCCGGTCAGCACGAATCCCTTCGCGTCCACGCGCACATTGCAGCTGGCGAGCCATCCCGTATTGGGATCGGCACCAGTAAACAGGAACAGATGCCGGACCGGCACTTCGGTCACGCGATCGCTGCCGCGCGAGCGATAGCCGATGGTGGCCAGGCGTTCTTCCCCGCCCAGGGCGAGGATCTCCGTGCCGGTATGCAGTTCGATATTGGGCTGGGCCGCGATGCGCTCGATCAGGTAGCGCGACATGCTGGCCTCCAGCCCCGATGCCCGGATGAGAATGTGCACGCGCTTGGCGTGCGCGGCCAGGAACACAGCGGCCTGCCCGGCGGAATTGCCGCCGCCCACCAGCACGACCTCTTCGCCGCTGCACAGGCGGGCTTCCACCGGGGAGGCCCAGTAGTAGACGCCGCGTCCTTCATAGCGATCGAGTGCCGCGATGGCGGGGTGGCGATAAGCCGCGCCGCTGGCAATGACCACGGTCCGGGCCGCAATCTTGCGGCCATCGCTCAGTTCGACGCGCTGCGGATGCTCGCCACAATGCAGCGCGCTTACCTGCAAGGGGATGGCAAGGTGCGCGCCGAACTTCTGGGCTTGCACAAAGGCCCGGCCGGCCAAAGCTTGCCCGGAAATACCCGTGGGGAAGCCCAGATAGTTCTCGATGCGCGAGCTGGCGCCGGCCTGGCCGCCTGGCGCAAGGCTGTCGAACACCGCAACACACAGGCCTTCGGACGCGGCATACACCGCGGTGGCGAGACCCGCCGGACCGGCACCCACCACGATCACATCGTAGATATAGTCCGGGTCGAATTCGGGCAGCAGGCCCAGGCAGGTGGCAAGCTGACCTGCGTCCGGGCATCGCAGCACCGCGCCGCCGGGGCAGATCACCAGCGGAAAATCGCCGGGCGCGGCGGCGGTGAAATCGAGCAGGGCGCACGCATCGGGATCGGTATCCGCGTCGACCACGGTGTGGGGATAGCCGTTGCGCCGCAGGAACGCCTGCAGATGCAGCAGGCGCGCGTCGCTGCCGCGGCCTAGCAGTGTCGGGCCATTGCCGCGCTCGATCAGGCCAACGCGGCGCAGGATCAGCGCACGCATGATCCGCTCGCCCAGCTCGGCTTCCGCGACCATCAGCGCGCGCAGCCGATCGGGTGGAATCGAGATGGCCTCGATGTCCTCCAGCGCCAGGCCGTCGACTAGCGCGGGCTTGCCCGATAGCTGCCCCACCTCGGCAAGAAAGCTGCCCGGCCCGTGCTCACCGACCACCGACGCACGGTCTCGCGCGTCGCGCTGCAAGACGCGCACGCGGCCCCGCAATACCACCACCATGCCGTGGGCAGGGTCGCCGGTGCGAAACAGGTATTCATTGGCGCGCCACTGCCGCAGTGTGCCGAAATGCTGGAGCCGCACGATCTCGGCGGCGGTAAGCAGGGGCCACATCTGGTGGCGGCGCGACTCCATCGGGGAGAACGCCGCGGTGGCCGCCTCCTGCTCGATGGCCAGGCCCGCCGCATCGATGGCTTGCGGGCCAGGGGGTTCCAGGCTTCCGATAGCGTTGTCTGCGCTCATGGCTGTAAGGCCTCCCGGTGGCACCGCGCTGGCGCCGGTGCGGATGAGTCGAGTGCTGCTGATGCGTGCGCGGGGATGCCCGGGCATGGCCCGGAGAGTTTGCTCGCGATGCCGCGATGCGGCAATCCCTCGTTGCCCGCGCCCCCCAAAAGCGTAGTACACGCGTGGCGTCAAAGGGCGATAGCACACAAATAGTGATCCATGCGCATCTTTGTGGTTTGTGCTGCTTATGCTATTGGTGGATATCGTAAGTACAACCTGGTAAAAACCCTTGACTATCTACTTGCAGGTAGATAAGATGTGTTCCATGGATGCCGCAACAAGGTAACGCCAAGCAGACAAGGCCCAGCCGGCCGGTTTCCAATGCAGCAAATAAGTAACAACGACGAAAGTCATTTTTTTTGCCTCGCTCCTCTACCTAGTGATAGGTAAGAAAGCGAAAAAGACGACGAACCAGCTAAAACCCGGTCCCCGCGGCCAAAGCAGACCCCCGGACCCATGCTTCGATTGGAGAACATCATGAACACCAAGCTTTTTGCCAAGTCCCTGCTCACCGCCGCCACCCTCGCCGCAGCATTCGCTGCTGGCCATGCCCAGGCCGCCGCAACCGTTACCGCCGACAAGTACGGCTATGAATACCGCACCCGCGACGTCTACAGCGATGGCGCCCGCAGCGGCAAGTTCGATCCCTTCACCGAAGGCGCACGCGCCGGCAAGTTCGATCCGTTCACCGACGGTGCCCGCGTTGGCAAGGCCGACCCGTACACGGATGGTTTCCGCACCGTCGCGGGCCTGGATCGCAGCGGCGTGTCGTCTGAACCCAGCCGCAAGTTCGACCCGTACACCGACGGCGCCCGCAACGACAAGCGCAACCCGTACTTCGACGGTGCCCGCAGCGGCGCACGGGACGTGTACACCGATGGCGCAAGGGCCTGAGTGAAAACCGGTACCTCTCAGGTCTCGATGACCGAGGTGCCGGATTGCATGTATCACCCCGCGGCGTCACCGTAACGACGCGCGGATACCAGGAGCACATCATGAACCGTTGGCAGAGTTTCCGGATATTGGCAGGCTGGGCGCTGGTTTGCGTTGCCAGCGGCTCCATGGCCACCGTAGTGGCTCAGGCACTTCCGGCCTGAGGGTTCCCCGGGATCCACGGTATCCGTGGCAAAGAAGGCATAGCGCAGCGTCCCCACGCTGCATGCGAATCGGCGCGCCCACTGTGGCGCGCCGAAGCTTTTTCCAAGCCCCGTCAATCCAGTCCGCATCCCTGCGCCTCGCTAGCTTGCCAGGCGCTTGCTCCATCCGCGCACAATGCCCGTTGTCAGGGCGGTGCCGGCCAGGATCACGGCGCAGCCCAGCAGCATCGAAGGGGTGATGCGCTCGCCCAGGAACAGCGCACCCCACAAGACACCGAAGGCCGGGATCAGGAATAGCGCGGTCATTGCCCGCGCGGGTCCCGCCTTGGCGATCAGGCGAAAGAAGATCACATAAGCCAGCGCGGTGCAGGCTGCGGTCAGCGCGCCCAGCGCCAGCCACGCGTGCGCGCTTGGCTGCGTGGCCGGCCACAGCCAGGCTGCAGGGGCGCACAGCAGCAGTGCCGATGCGAACTGGCTGCCCGTTGCCACCGTGAGCGGCGGTACGTCCGCCAAGTATTTGCGGGTGAAGTTGGCGGAGAAGCCATAGAGCAGGGTAGCGGCCAGGCAGGCCAGCGCGGCCAGGCCGGCGGCCTTGCCCGCGGCGCCGTGGTGCAGCCCGGCCTTGTCCCACACCAGCCACAGTACCCCGGCGAAGCCCAGGGCCAGCCCGGCCACGCGCGGCGCTCCCAGGCTTTCACGCAACCACAGCCAGCCGATGAGTGCGGTAAACAGCGGCGTGGCCGCGGTGAACATGGCGGAAAGCCCGGCCGGAATCGTCAGCGCGGCAAAGCTGAACAGCACGAAGGGCAGCGCTGAATTGGTGATCCCGACCACGGCGATCGCCCACCAGCGGCGGCGCAGGCCGGCCAGCCCGCCGCGCCAGGCCAGCAGCGGGAGCAGCAGCAGGGCCGCGCCGCCGGCGCGCGCGCCCGCCAGCGGCACCGCGCCGAACTCRCCCGCACCCAGACGGATAAACAGGTAGGAGGCGCCCCACAGGGCGGCCAGCGACAGCAACATCGAAAGATCGGAGCGTTTCATTTCCAGGCACCTCATGGGGGATGACAGGGCCAGGATAAGACGGCAAACTGGTACTGGAAAAGAGCCAGAAATTAGGAAGTTTATGGATCCAGAATTCGCCTTCCCGATCCGCTTGCCGGCATCCGGCTCACGCCATTTGCTGCGCAGCCTGCACGGCCAGCTCAAGGGGGCGATCCTTGACGGGCGCCTGCGCCCTGGCTTGCGCCTGCCTGCCACGCGCGCGCTGGCCCAGGCCTGGGGGGTGTCGCGCAACACCGTGGTGGCCGCCTACGACCTGCTGCTGAGCGAGGGCTACGTGGTCGCGCGCGATCGTGGCGGCACCTATGTGGCGGGGCTGCTGGCGCCCGCACGCGAGCCAGCCCCGCAGCCTGTCGCGCCCGAGGCTGAGCGCCGGCTGGCCGCGTTCTGGCGCGCGCCGCCCTTGCCGCCTCGGGAAGCTTCGCCGGTGGTGCCGCGCTTTGATTTTCGCGTTGGCGTGCCCAGCCTGTCGGCATTCCGGGCAGACCTGTGGGGGCGCCTGACGGCGCGCACAATGCGGGCGATGACGCATGCGCCGGTGGCCTATGCCGACCCGCAAGGGCAGCCCGCGTTGCGCGAGGCCATTGCCAGCCACGTCTCGTTTGCCCGCGCGGTCGCCTGCCAGGCTGGCGACGTGGTGGTCACGGCGGGCGCGCAGCAGGCCTTCGACCTGCTGGCCCGCGTGCTGGTGACGCCCGGACGCACCGTGGTGGCGATGGAGGACCCGGGCTACCCGCCGGCCCGCGCTGCCTTTGCCGCCGCCGGCGCCAGGATCGTGCCGGTGCCGGTGGACACGCAAGGACTGGTGGTGGAACGGCTGCCCGCCGATGCGCTGGTGATCTATGTCACGCCATCGCACCAGTTCCCCCTCGGCCATGCCATGTCGGCGGCGCGGCGCGCGGCCTTGCTTGCGTTCGCGCAGGCGCACGGCGCGGTTATCGTCGAAGACGATTACGATGGCGAGTTTCGCCACGCGGAGCGCCCGCTCGACGCCCTGCAGACCCTCGACCGCACCGAATCCGTGTGCTACGTCGGGACCTTCTCCAAGAGCCTGTTTCCCACGCTGCGGCTGGGCTTCGTGGTGGCCCCGCGCTGGGCGCGGCAGGCGCTCACGCTGGCCAAGCAGTGCAGCGACTGGCATTGCGCTGCCACCGCGCAGGACACGCTCGCCGCCTTCATCGCCGAAGGGCACCTGGCGCGCCACGTGCGCAAGATGCGCCGGCTCTATGGCGTGCGCCGCCAGCTGCTGCTGGATACGCTGCGCGAGGATTTCCGCGGCCGGCTCGATCCAGTGCCCTGCGCCGCCGGCTTGCACCTGGCCGCGCTGTGCGTTGGCCATGCCGATCCCGAGCCGCTGGCGGAGCGCGCGAGGGAGCAGGGCATCGGGGTCTGGACCACGCAGGAGTACTACCTCGGCCCGCAGGATCGCGCGGGCTTGCTGTTCGGCTTCGGCGCGATCGACGAGGCGGGCATCGCGGCGGGGCTGAAGGCGCTGCGCAAGCTTTGGTGAGGGCCGGCGCGGTCAGGGCCAAGTGCGCCTGCACAGGATCGGTGAGCCACGGCACCGTCGGTTCCGCTGTGGCCTGTGCGATGGCATCTGTGTGGATCGCACCCAAGTACATCACCCGCGGCCTGCCAGGTATTCTCTCAAGGCATCCCTTCCAATCTGATACGTTGCCTGCTCCCGGTGCACCGAGAAGCCCAGTTGCCGGTTAATCGAGAGCATGGCCGCGTTTGCATTCGCGTTGTTGGTGGCGACCATGCGCACCTCGGGATGGCGTTGTCGAACAAGCTTGAGCATGCGAGCCTTGACCGCCTTGGCCAAGCCGTGGCCTCGCCAGGGCCGCGCGACGGCGGTCAGGTCCTGGCGAACACGGTCCGGGAAGCGTTGGTCCCAGCTGGCATCGCACACGGCAACCACTTCGCTGGCGTCGCGCAACATCACCATGAAATGCTCGCCCCCGCGCCGGTCCATCTCGGCATACCAGGCCGGGTAGCTCGCAAGCTCATAGCGCAAAGGGGGCATGTCAAGGGTCCCTAGCGGTTGTTCGTTCAGCAGCGACGTCAACGGTTCCATCAGCGGTTCGAGCGTAGCCATTGGCACGCGCCCCGCATGGATTTCCCAGGATAGTTTCGGGGAGCGTAGGACGGGTGGCTCGACCCATCGATCTAGTTCATCCCAGTCCACCTGGTCGAACAACAGGYGATTCTCGACATGGCGCAGCTTGCAATCGGCACCAATCCGCGCCATGAACGCGTGCCCGTCGGGCAAGTGAACCTTGGCTGTTGCGATGCCCTTGGATCGCTGGTCCATGAAGTGCGACAGCCCCTTGAGAAGAGCCCTGCCGATGCCTTGGCGCCGCTGATCGAGCAGCACCCCGCCCGCAACGTCTACGTGGTCGAGGCCATCCTCGCTCCCGGGCGACCCTTCGCGACGATGCGAGAGAGTCAGGATGCCAACCATCTCGCCATTGCGCAGGGCAAGCAAGCGCTGGGTATCGAAGATCGGGTGCTGCTGGCGCAGGACATTTTCTGCCTCGTGATCCGGCATGACCGGATCTTCCGGGAAGTCTTGACCTAATCGAAGTCGTCGAAACGCGTGAAACTGCTTCCATTGCGCAGGGGTTGCGGCCGTGGGGTCAAGGCAATGGAGTTCCACGGGCGCAAGATCGGACGAGAAATTGGGCATGGGCGAGAATCCGACTTTGAGGCGATATGCTCGGCACGCGAGCCTATCACAGCGTGAGCATGACCAGCCCGATGGCGCCAACTGCGCGCTACTTCCGCGGTGACTGCGGTGCCTTCTTCGGCGGCGCGCCAAGGGCGCCGGACGCAGCGGCCTGCACGATGCGTCGGAAGGTGGGGCATTCCATGTGGCTGGGCGCGGGGCAGGCGGCGGCGTGGCGCAGGCCGTCGCGCATGGCGCTCAGCCTCTTGATCGTCCTGTCCAGCTCATCCGCCTTGGCTGAGAGCATCTGCCGGTCGATGCGCGGCTGCCCCTGCGGCGCGAACATGAGGGCGATTTCGTCGAGCGAAAAGCCGGCGGCGCGCCCCAGCGCGATCAGCGCCAGCCGTTCCAGCACGCCGGCATCGAACAGGCGGCGCAGCCCGCGCCTGCCGGTAGAGGCAACCAGCCCCTTTTCCTCATAGAACCGCAGCGTCGATGCGGGAACGCCGGACTGCTGCGCCACTTCGGCTATGTCTAGGCTTTTCACCCTCTTGACCTCAAGTCGACTTGAACTGGCACAGTGTAGCTTCCGCTCCCTGGAGCAGCAAAGGAAAACGATCATGGACGTCACGCAACGGGCCGAAAGCGAGCAGGCGGCGCTCTGGAGGGGCCGCTCCGGGCGCGCCTGGGTCGAGGCTCAGGCGCCGCTTGACCAGATGTTCAAGCCCTTCGAAGACCTGCTCGTCAAAGCGGCCTGCGGCGGCGCCGCGCACCGGGTGCTGGATGTGGGCTGCGGTACGGGCAGCACCACGCTCGCCGTAGCGCGGCGGCTCGGTGCGAAGGGCCACTGCGTCGGCGCCGACATCTCGGATCCGATGATCGCCGCTGCGCGGGCGCGCGCCGAACGCGAAGACACCTCCGCATGCTTCATCCGCGCCGACGTGCAGAGCCACGCCTTCGAGCCCGCAAGCTTCGATGTGATCATTTCGCGTTTCGGCGTCATGTTTTTTGACAACCCGGCCCTGGCCTTCGAGAACCTGCGCCGCGCCGCGCGGGACGGCGCGGATCTGCGCTTTATCGCGTGGCGCAGTGCCGCGGAAAATCCGTTCATGACGACGGCCGAGCGCGCCGCGGCAGCGCTGCTGCCGCACATGCCCGCCCGCCGGCCAGATGCGCCGGGGCAGTTTGCTTTCGCGGACCGGCATCGGATCGCTGCCTTGCTGGAAGGCAGCGGCTGGGCTGAAATCGACATCCGGCCGATCGAGGTGGACTGCACCATGCGCGAGAAGGATCTGCTCGGCTACCTCTCCTGCCTCGGTCCCGTCGGCCTGATGCTTCAAGAGGTGGACGAGCGCACGCGCACGCAGGTCATCGAAACGGTCCGCGCCGCCTTCGATCCCTATGTGCATGGCGCTGAAGTTCGCTTCACCGCAGCCTGCTGGATGGTCAGCGCCCGAGCGCCGTCTGCGCCAGGCGCGCTGAAGGGGGCCACCCATGTCTGACGCAGTGGGTTACCTGATGTGCGCATTCCTGATCGGGGCGGGTGCGACCGTGGTGATGGACATCTGGGCCGCGGCTCGACAGTGGCTGCTCGGCATTCCTCCCCTGAACTATGCCCTGGTAGGCCGCTGGCTCGCCCATCTGACGCGAGGGCGCTTTTGCCACGATCCCATTGCCGCTTCGCCGCCGGTACGGGGCGAGCGCCTGATTGGCTGGGTTGCCCATTATCTGATCGGCATCGCATTTGCGGCCGTGCTGCTCGCGTTCTGGGGCCTCGGCTGGGTCCATCAGCCGACGCTCGGCCCTGCGCTGATCGTTGGCATTGGCAGCGTGGCGGCTCCCTTCTTTTTGATGCAGCCAGCCATGGGCGCCGGCGTCGCCGCCAGCCGCACGCCGCGTCCCGCCGYCGCGCGCTTCCATAGCCTCGTCACGCACGGGATATTCGGCCTGGGTCTCTACGGCGCGGGCCGGGTGACAAGCTGGCTGGACACGTTGCCATGGCGGAGCTTTTGGTAGCGGCGCCACGCGCGTTCTTCCCGCCATGCCTACGCGCCCTAAAGCAGCGATTCAGCGGTTTATCCGCATAATCCATCGAAACTATCCATTTACCTTATATTGCCGCGCTCCCTACACTTTGCGCCAACGCCCCCTTTAGCAGGGCGTACGACAAGAGAGGAGCAAGTATGGAGACCACCTTGGCGCGCCGCATGGCGGCGCTGGCGCTAGCTTTGCCGTTGCTCGCCTGCGGCGGCAACGATGACAGCGCGAATACGGGCACCGCTGCCACGTCCACCGCGGCGGCCACCCCGGGCATGACGCTGACCATCACCGCGCGGCAAGACATGCCTGGCACCTACGGCAACGTAGGCGCCTACGAAAAACTCACCGGCACGCTGAGGGGTGAGCTCGATCCCGCCGATGCGCATAACGCCATCATCCAGGACCTGGCGCTGGCCCCGGTGAACGGCCGCGGCCTTGTGGAGTACACCACCGAATTCGTCATGCTCAAGCCCAAGGACATGAGCAAGGCGGGTGGCGTGCTGCGTTACGACGCGCCCAATCGCGGCAATATCCTGACCATGCCGAACCCCACCGCGGTGCCCGGGGATTCGCTCTACTTCGAGCGCGGTTACGTGCTGCTGTACTCGGCCTGGCAGGGCGATGTGCCGAAGAGCTCGGCGGCGCGGCTCACGCTGACGGTGCCGGTGGCAAAGAACAAGGACGGCAGCAGCATTACCGGCCCGTATGCGGCGGAACTGATCCCGAGCGCCGCCAGCCCGTCGATGAGCCTGCCGGGCGGCGTGTTCAACAGCACGATGATTCCCTATGCGCCGGCCAGCCTCGACAACACCTTGCCGGGCTACACGCTGACGCGGCGCGTGAACGAGACCGACCCGCGCGTGGCGATTCCCGCAACGGACTGGAAGTTCGCCACCTGCGATAACGCAGGCAACCCCTTCCCGGGCAAGTCCGACGCCGCCAACATCTGCCTCAAGGGCGGCTTCGTGCCGGGCTACCTCTACGAGATCACCTACGTGGCGAAAGACCCGAAGGTGATGGGCGTGGGCCTGGCGGCGCTGCGCGACACCATCACGTTTTTCCGGCACCAGGCCGCGGATTCGGCGGGCACGCCGAACCCGGTGGCGGGCGCGGTGCGCTTTGCCATCGGGCAGGGCACCTCGCAATCGGGCAACGCGATGAAGACCTTCCTGCATCTTGGTTTTAACCAGGCGCTGGATGGCAGCAAGGTGTTCGACGGCATCTACGCGCACGTGGCCGCGCGCCAGACCAATATCAACACGCGCTTTGCCGTGCCGGGCGGCGGCGGTGGCCTGCGCACCGACCATCGCGCCTTCGGGCAGACCGCGCCGCGCGGGCTGGCTGCCGACTACCAGGACACGCTGGCCGGCCGCAGTGGCGGCGTCATGCAGCGCTGCACCGCTACGCAGACTTGCCCGAAGTTCTTTCTCGGCCTGTCGGGCACGGAGTTCTGGCAGTTGCAGGGCTCGCCGGTGCTGACCGACCCCTACGGCTTTGCCGATCTGAAGCAGCCTGACAATGCGCGCATCTACTACTACGCCAGCACGCAGCACGGCGGCAAGTCGCCGCTGATCAGCTACGCGCCGGCGTCCACGGTGTACCCAGCGGGTTCCATGGTCGATTTTGCCGATACGTTCCGGGCGCTGTTCGTTGCGCTGGAAGACTGGGTGGCTCGCGATGTCGCGCCACCGGCCAGCCAGGTGCCGGCCATCGCCGATGGCACGCTGGTGCGGCCCGACCAACTGACCTTCCCCGTGACCAAGGGCATTACCTGGGCCGGCGCGGGCAGCAATGCCGCGATTCCCGCGCTGCAGTACCTGGCGCGTTACAACGGCTTCCCGCTGCTCGACTACGGCCCGACCTATCGCCCGCAGGATGAGTCCGGCATCCCGACCTTGCTGCCGCCGTCGTACATGGGACGGGACTACGCCATCATGGTGCCGCAGGTGGATGCGCTGACCGGGCTGACCAAGGCCGGCATCCACAGCGTCGACGTGGACGCGCCAGTGGGCACCAGCCTGGAGTTCAACTACGTGGCCACGCCGGGCATTGTGGATCTGGTCAACCTGAGCGGCAGCTACATTCCCTTCCACAAGACCGAGGCCGCGCGCATTGCGGCGGGCGATACGCGGCCCTCGCTGGAGTCGCTCTACACCGACCAGGCAGGCTATGTGGCCAAGGTGCAGAGCGTGGCCGCCGGGCTGGTGGCCAGGCGCTTCCTGCTGCAGGCGGATGCCGACCGGCGCGTGGCGAGCGCGCAGGCGAATCCCGTGTTGCCCTGAGGGAAGGGGCTTTTGACGGGACTTTTGAAGGGGCTGTGATGCGGCGGGCGGGGCGTTTTGCCCTGCCTAGCCCGGAAGCCTCGCTGCGGTCCCTGCGCCTTGCCATCCGGGGTCCGCGGCGAAGCGCTCCGCAAGGAAGTCCAGCATGGTGCGCAGGATTGCCGGCATTTGCCGGCGCGATGCGTAGACGCCGTGGATGCCAAGCGCCTGCGGTTGCCAGCCGGGCAGCAGGGCCACCAGTTGCCCGCCGTGCAGCAGCGGCGCGGCAGAGTAGAGCGGCTGCATGGCAATGCCGGCGCCCGCCACCGCGGCGGCCAGCAGCACGGTCGATTCATTGGCGCTGAGGTTGCCCTGCACCGGCACCGTCAGCGTTTCCCCCGCGCGTTCCAGTCGCCACAAGCTCTTGCCGAAGTACGAGTAGGTGAGGCAGTTGTGCATGGCGAGGTCCTGCGCCTTGCGTGGCATGCCGTGGGCGGCGATGTAGGCTGGCGCGGCGCAGATCACCGAGGCGCAGCTTGCCAGCGGGCGCGCGATCAGGTTGGGGTCGAGGTCGTTGGTGATGCGGATCGCCAGGTCGATGCGTGCTTCCACCAGGTTGACCGCCTGGCTGCCGATATGCAGGTCGACGGCGGTTTCCGGATAGCGCTTCAGGTAGGCCGTCACGGCCGCGGCCAGCACGGACTCCGCCAGCGATTGCGCGCAACTGATGCGCAGCATGCCGCGCGGCATGCCCGCGCGCTCATGGTMGGGCCGCGCCATCTGAGCGGCGATCTCCAGCATCTGGCGGCAGCGCGACAGCGCTTGCTCCCCGGCGGGCGTCAGGCTCAGGCTGCGCGTGGAGCGGTGCAGCAGGCGTTGCTCGGCCCAGGTTTCCATTTGCGCGAGATAACGGGTGACCATGGCGCGCGACATGTCCAGCGCCTCGGCGGCGGCCGTCATGCTGCCGCGTTCGGCAATGGCTATGAAGACTTCGGCGGCGGTGATGCGGTCCATGGCATGGGTTGGGGGGTGCTGCTTGTGCAGCATGTCGCCCAATTTGATCGATTGATGCAACAAAGATGTTCATTCTATGGGATTTTTGTACCGGTCTGTGCAAATTATGCTGGCGGTTTCCTTGATCCCTCGCCATGTGAGACTCCCGATGCGCGCCAGCCTGACCCTTAACCGATTCCTGCGTGGCCTTGCCGCCGCCTTGTGCCTGGGCATCGCCGCCAGCACGCCCGCAATGGCCGCTGCCGCGCTCAAGCTGGAGGTCTACAACCCCGGCACCAAGAGCATGTTCCCGGTCTCGTCCGAACTCGTCACCGGCGCGCACGACGCGGTGCTGATCGACGCGCAGTTCCAGCGCAACGACGCCGAGGCGCTGGTTGCGCGCATCCGCGCCAGCGGCAAGAACCTCACCACCATCTACATCAGCCACAGCGATCCGGATTTCTACTTCGGGCTGGACGTGCTCAAGGCTGCGTTCCCGGCGGCCAGGATCGTCGCCACGCCGCAAACGGTGGCGGCCATCCAGGCATCCATGGCGGGCAAGCAGGCTTACTGGGCTCCGATCCTGAAGGACAATGCGCCCAAGGCGCTGGTGCTGCCCGAGCCGCTGGCTGGCAACGCCATCGAGCTCGAGGGCAGGAAGCTGGAAGTGCTGGGCCTGGACGGCCCGGCGCCGGAGCGCACGGTGGTATGGATTCCGTCGCTCAAGACCGTGGCCGGCGGCGTGGTGGTCTTTGGCAAGAGCCACGTCTGGGTGGCCGATACGCAGACACCGGCCTCGCGCCAGCACTGGATCGCCATGCTCGATCGCATCGCGGCGAAGAAGCCGGCGCGGGTCGTGCCCGGGCACTATCTGGACGATGCACCGCAGACGCTGGCGTCAGTGCGCTTCACGCGGGATTACCTGCGCACGTTCGAGCAAGAAGCGGCACGCGCGCCGGATGCCAAGGCGCTAAGCGCGGCGATGCAAAAACACTATCCGCAACTGGGTGGCCTGGACTCGCTCGAACTGAGCGCCAAGGTCATCAAGGGCGAAATGCAGTGGCCTGCAAAATAACGGCTGTGCGTAACCCAGCACCAGATCTCAGGAAGCATTGATCATGTCCGGTCTCACCCTGCATTACATCTACGACCCGCTGTGTGGCTGGTGCTACGGCGCCGCGCCGCTGGTGCGTGCCGCGCGCGCCGTGCCTGGCCTGACGCTCGCGCTGCACGGCGGCGGCATGCTCACGGGCGCCAACCGCCGCCGCATCACGGCGCAATGGCGCGACTACGTGATGCCGCACGACCGCCGCATCGCCGCGCTCACCGGCCAGCCGTTCGGCGAACGCTATTTCGAAGGCTTGCTGCGCGACGAGAGCGCGGTGATGGACTCCGCGCCGCCCACCACCGCGATCCTGGYCGCGCAGGCGCTGGGCGGCGTGCAGGCCGCCGCCGATCTGCTGGCGCGCTTGCAGCATGCGCACTATGTGGACGGGCTGCGCATTGCCGATGCGCAAGTGCTGGCCGATCTTGCCGGGCAGGCCGGACTGGACCCGCAGCGCTTTGCCGGCCTTTGTGTGGACATTGGGGGTGACAAGACGCAGGCGCATATGGCCGCCAGCCGTACGCTGCTGAACCGCCTGGGCGGGCATGGCTTCCCCACGTTTGCGCTGCAAAACGGCACCGATCAATTTGCCGTGCTGGACGTGGGCCCGTTCCTTGGCGACGTGGGGGCGTGGCAGGAGAACCTGGCGCGGGCGGTTGCGCAGCAGGGCGCGCGCGCGGAGGCGGGCAGCCAGGATGGCGCGGGCGGCCCGGCTTGCGAAGCGCAGGGTTGCGCTTTGCCGGCGCAAGGGTAAACTTCGCGCCCGCATTGCCGTTATACCAATCGACGTCCCGGCACACAGGTTGCGCCGGTTCCGTCGATTGTTGCTTGCGCGCGGCTTGTCCTTTCGTCGGGACTAGCGCTGCGCGAGACGGCATCGACCCTACACCCGCACCCTACATGCCGCACATCCAAGGCCCTCCCGGAGAGACCGAACTTTTTCGCACGCTGGTACTTGGCGTGACCGATTACGCGATCTACGCGCTGGATCCCGCTGGCACCGTGAGCAGTTGGAACCCCGGCGCGCAGCGGGCCAAGGGATACACCCGGGATGAAATCCTGGGCGCGCATTTCTCGTGCTTTTACACGCCGGAGGATCGCGCCGCGGGGCTGCCCGAGCAGGCGTTGCGGCAAGCGCGCGAGGCAGGCCGCTTCGCGGCGGAAGGCTGCTGGCGCTTGCGCAAGGATGGTTCCCGCTTCTGGGCCCACGTGCTGATCACGCCGATCTTCGATCGCAAGGGCAAGCAGCTTGGCTATGCCAAGGTCACGCGCGACATGACGCAGCAAAAGGCCGACGCCGAGCGCATTGCGGAGGTGACACGCACGCTGGACCTGGCGCTGGAGAACATGTCGCAGGGGCTGTGCCTGTTCGATCCGCATGGCACGATCATCCTGACCAATCGCCGCATGGAAGAGATCTTCCGCGGCGCCGGCGCGGCGCTGGTGCCAGGCGCGGATTTTCTCGTCCTGTGCCGCACCATGGCCGGCGTGCGCGAGAGCGAAATCGCGGCGCCAGGCGTGCTCGCCAGCCGCCTTGGCGGCGAGATGCAGGCCGAGGCCGGCCAGCGCGACGACCGCACGGAGCAATACGCGCAGGCGCTTTGCGAGCGGCACCGCGAGATCCTGCGCCGTCACCAGCAATGGCGCAGCGTGGAAGCGCTGCCCGACGGGCGCGCCATTGCGCTGTCGCACAGCGTCATGGCTGACGGCTCGTGGGTGACCACCTGCGAGGACGTGACCGAGCAGCGGCGCATCGAAGCCAAGATCCAGTATATGGCGCGCCACGATGGGCTCACCGGCCTGCCCAACCGCAGCTATTTCAACGACTACCTGGACGAAGAACTGCAGCGCGCGCAAAAGCAGGGCAGCCGCGTGGCAACGCTCGGCATCGACCTGGATCGCTTCAAGGAAATCAACGACCTGCACGGGCATGCGGCCGGCGACACCGTGCTGCGGGCGGTGTCCCAGCGCATCGCCAGCCAGCTGGAGCCAGGTGAGTTCATCGCCCGCATCGGCGGCGATGAGTTCATTGCCGTGAAGCGCTTCGAGCGGCAGGCCGAGCTGAGCGACTTCAGCGCGCGCCTGGTGACATGCCTGAGCGAGCCGGTGCGGCTCGATGGCTTCGACCTGACCACGGGCGCGAGCATCGGGATCGCGATCTATCCCGGCGATGGCACCCATCGCGACCAGCTGGTCAGCAATACCGACCTGGCGATGTACCGCGCCAAGGGCAGCTTGTCCGAATCGATCTGCTTCTACGAAAGCCGGATGGACGAGGCCGAGCGCGAGCGGCGCGCGCTGGCCGGCGAGCTGTGGACCGCCATTGCCGCCAACCAGTTCGTGCTGGACTACCAGGTGCAGACCGCCATTGCCAGCGGCGAGGCCATCGGCTGCGAGGTGCTGTTGCGCTGGCGCCACCCCGAGCGCGGGCTGATCGCGCCCGACAGCTTCATCCCCCTGGCCGAAGAATGCGGCGCCATCTTGCCGATCGGCGAGTGGGTGCTGCGTACCGCCTGCCAGKAAGCCGCGCAGTGGACGTTCCCGCGCAAGATCTCGGTCAACCTGTCGCCGGTGCAGATCACCCACGGCAACCTGGTCACGCTGGTGGCGCAAGTGCTGGAGGAGACCGGGCTGGCGGCCGGACGGCTGGAGCTGGAAATTACCGAGTCGACCATCATCGGCGACAAGGAGCGGGCGTTGGATATATTGCGCCGCATCAAGGCGCTGGGCGTGACCATTGCCATCGACGACTTCGGCACGGGCTACTCCTCGCTCGACACCTTGCGCTCCTTCCCGTTCGACAAGATCAAGCTGGACCGCACCTTTATCGCGGAAATTTCCGACAGCCAGCAGGCCAAGGCCATCATCCGCGCCATTCTGGCACTTGGCCAGAGCCTGGCGATCCCGGTGCTGGCCGAAGGCGTGGAGACCGACGAGCAGCTCAGCCTGCTGCAGGCCGAGGGCTGCGATGAAGCGCAGGGATTCCTGCTCGGTCGCCCGCAGCCGCTCGAGCATTTCCGCCGCGCCCACGCCGTGGTCGGGCCGCGGCTGGTGACGACACAGACACCGGAACGCTAGGCGGCGCATCCGGCGCATCCGGTACGTCTGGCGCTTGCGATGCATCCTGTGCGCGGGTGTCGTGATCTGTGCCTTCATTGCGGTCCCGGCCGCACGCAGCGCCTTCGCCCGGCGGTGGAACTCGCCCGCCCGCCAGCCACTCTCATTGCTTGTCGGCAGCCTCCCGCGCTGCCGCGCGGGTGAAGAACGGGAGGGGCCGTGGCACCACGCATCACCATCGAAGGCGGCCACCCGGCCGGCCAGCCTCATGTGCGCGAGGTGGGCGACCCCACCGGCGGCCAGACACTCGCCCCGCACCGCTTGGCAGGCTGTGCGCATGCCGATCCGCTCACGCCCGCCGATCGCTACCAGGAGTTGTTCGTGGCGGTGCAGATGGGGCGCATATTTCCCGACAGCAAGACCTTCACCGACGCCATGCCCCGGCAGGCCCCGGCCACCATCCTGGCTGCCTACCGCGCTCGCGCCGGCGCCGCCGGCTTCGACCTAGCCGCCTTTGTGCACGAATATTTCGTGGTGCCCGAGGTGCCGCGCAGCTGCTACGAGTCCGACCCCGACCAGCCGCTGGCCGACCATATCGACGGGCTATGGGCGGTGCTGACGCGGCATCCCGCGCAGCACCCGCCGCAATGCTCGCTATTGCCGCTGCCGCATGCCTACGTGGTGCCGGGCGGGCGTTTCTCCGAGCTCTACTACTGGGATTCGTACTTCACCATGCTGGGCCTGGCCGCCAGCGGGCAGGGCGGCTTGCTGCGCGGCATGGCGGACAACTTCTCCTACCTGCTCGACACCTATGGCGTGATCCCCAACGGTACCCGCAGCTACTACCTGAGCCGCTCGCAGCCGCCCGTGTTCGCGCTGATGGTGGAGCTGTTCGAGGACCACGGCGTGCAGCCTGAGCTGGATTTCTTGCCACAGTTGCGCAAGGAGTACGCCTTCTGGATGCGAGGCGCCGACTGCCTCGCGCCGGGGCAATTGTGCCGGCGGGTGGTCAGGCTGGCCGACGGCAGCCTGCTGAACCGCTACTGGGACGAGCGCGACACCCCGCGCGAGGAAGCCTATATCGAAGACATGGGCACGGCCGCATTGGCGGCGCGGCCGGCCGCCGAGGTATTCCGCGACCTGCGCGCCGCGGCCGAATCGGGCTGGGACTTCAGCTCGCGCTGGCAGGAGCCCGGCGGCGGGCTGGAGAGCGTTCGCACCACGGCGATCCTGCCGGTGGATCTCAATTGCCTGTTGTTCAAGCTGGAGCACAAGCTCGCCGAACTGGCCCGGGCCGCCGGCGATGCCGACGCACCGGTCCTGGCCCAGCGCGCGCAGGCCCGCCGGGAGGCCATCGACCGGCTCATGTGGCGCGAGGCAGAGGGCGCCTACTTCGATTTCGACTGGCAACGCCACCACGCCCGCGCCAACCTGACGGCGGCGACCGTGGTGCCGCTCTACGTCGGCGCGGCCACCCCCGCGCAGGCGGCACGGGTGGCGCAAACCGTGGCCGCGAGGCTGCTGCAGCCCGGCGGCATTGCCACCACGGAGCACGTCAGCGGCCAGCAGTGGGACCTGCCCAACGGCTGGGCGCCGCTGCAATGGCTGGCGATCGGCGGGTTTGCGCGTTACGGGCATGCGGCGCTTGCGCGCGAGATCGCCCATCGCTGGCTGTTGACCGTGGCAAGCCTCTACCAGCGTGAGTACAAGCTGGTGGAGAAGTACGCCCTGCAGCCCGGAGAAGACGGCGCGGTAGGCGGCGGGGGCGGCGAGTATCCGCTGCAGGACGGCTTTGGCTGGACCAACGGCGTGGTGCGCAGGCTGCTGCAGGAGCATCCCACGCATGCGGCGTGCCGCTGCCGCGCGGGTGTGAGAAGTCCGTGAATCCGTGAATTCGTGAATCTGTGAAGGCATGAAGGCATGAAGGCATGAAGGCGTGGCTTCAGCGATGGCTGGTGCTGGTTGCCGCCAGCCACCGCGCCACCGTGGCAGCCAGCCAGGCCGGATCGTCGTGCGGCAAATCGTGCCCCGCCCAGGGATGGCGGCGGTGCTGCGCCCCCCAGGCTTCGGCCAGGCGCGCAGAGCACACCGGGTCGACAAGATGATCCGCCGCCGACGACAGCACCAGCGTCGGGCAGGCCGGCGGCGCACCCGGCGCGTGATAGCGTGCCGCGGCCCATAGCTGGCGCAGGGCATTGGCCCGGCTTACCGGCGCGCTGCTGCGAATCGCGCACCATTGCGCCACATCCGTCGCGAAGGCCGCGCTGGCGTTGCAAGTCAGCCGGTAGATGATGCGCTCGCAGTAGGGGGCGTTGTGCCAGCGCAGCGCCATGCCCAGCAGTGCCGGCCAGTTGCGCGGCGGCAGCCGCTCGGCCACGCTGCAAAAGGGCCGCATGCTGGTGTTGACCAGCACCAGCGCGCCGATCTCCTCCGGGTGCCGCCGCGCCCACTCCGCCGCCACCATGGCGCCCAGCGACATCGCCAGCAGCCGGTATGGCCGCGCCAGCCCCTGCCTGGCGGCACGCTCACGCAGGAACCCCACCATGGCAGCCACGTCGGCTGGCGCGCGCCCGGCCGCCTCGACACCATTGCCAGGCAGGTCCAGCATGGTGACGGGCCCGATGTCGGCATTGGTTTGCAGCACACCCGGCAAGACACCCCAGTGGCGGGTTTCGCGCGTCAGGCCGCGCAGCAGTATCCAGTCGCTCATCCGGGCGGCCCCCAGGGCCACAGCGCGTTGGCATGGTCGAGCAATTCCTGGCGGCGTTGCCCGCGTGGCAGCCAGCGCTCGGGCGCGTAGGCCACGCGGGCCAGGAAATCCAGCAGGTTGGCGTGCCGGCGCAGCACGCGCGCGGTGCGGTGCGCCTTGACCGGGTTGAAGAAGCCCTGGCGCGAGAACAACTGGCGGGGATTCTTCTTGATCCACAGCCAGGAACCCAGCTCCAGCGTCATCGGCAGGAAGATATTGCCGGGCGGCGTATGGTCGTAGGCCCAGTCCCACAGGTCGCCGTGCAGCAGGTATTGGCGGCTTTGCGGCTCGAAGGCATAGCCATGGTGGGGATGTGCCTGCTCGAACATGGTCTTGAGAGCAAACATCTCGGGCAGGTGCGGCATCGGCGCGGCGGTCCGCGCGTAGGGAAACCAGATGCTGTCGCCCCAGCCGTAGCCTGAGTGGCAATCCAGCGCGAAGCTCAAGGGCCGGCCCTGCAACTGCTGCTCCACCACACGCAGCATGGCTGCGCTTTCCACCTCCATGGGCGCGCCGAGCTTGCCGCGGTACCACGGCAGCCAGGCCCCCACGCGCTGGCCGCCGGCCAGCAGCGGCACCCGGCCAACCGCGTCTTGCGGCGCGTTGCGCATCAGGTCCACGCCATTGGGGTTGGCGCGCGCGCCCGCCCACATGCCGCCCGGGTTGACGATCGGCATGAACAGCAGCCGCACGGATTGCAACTGGCGCTCCAGCAGTTCGTCCCACTCCAGGCGCCACAGCAGCATGCGCATGTAGTCGAGCAGCAGATGCGTGCCGATGCGCTCCAGGCCATGGATGCCGGCAAAAAAGCCGATGGCGGGCGCGCGCGGATCGTTCGACCCAATGCTGGCGGTGTACAAGGGAAAACGCTGGCCGCCTGCCTGCACCTCGCCGACGCGGCAGGCATCCAGTCGGCTGGCGCCGGCTTCCAGGATGTCCTCCAGTTGCTGCATTTCAGCGAAACTGCCTGCGTTGGGTGGCTGCGCCATGGGCGAAGGCGGCTCCTTGGGGGGCGATGCGATGGTCGATTGTCAGGACGTCAACGTCAATATAGGCGCTGGCAGCCGGTCGGGTTGCAAAAGCGTGCCCGCCATCATCCCCCAGTTTTGTGAAAGCCCCGTGACTGGCGCCGGACTTCAGGCCGTGGCCAGCGCCGGCGCGGGCTCGGCCGAAGCAAACAGCATCAGCAGGGGCCAGCCGCGCGCGTCCGCCAGCGCGCGCAGCGCGGCGTCCGGGTTGGTGGCTACCGGGTGGCTCACGGCTTCGAGCAGCGGAATATCGTTGCGCGAGTCGCTGTAGAACACGGTGCGCTCGAACTGCGCCCACGCCATGCCGAGCGATTCCAGCCATTGCGCCACGCGTGTGATCTTGCCCACCCCAAAGCTCGGCACACCGTCTACCGCGCCCGTGAAATTGCCCGACGCGTCGCGCCCGGCCTCTACCGCCAGCAGGTGCGCCACGCCCAGCGCCTCGGCGATCGGCTCGGTGACGAAGCGGCAGGTGGCGGTGACGATGCAGCAAAGATCGCCAGCGTCCTGGTGCGTGGCCAGCAGCGCGCGCGCCTCAGGGCGGATGGCCGGCGCGATCACGTCGCGCATGAAGCCGCTGCGCAAGCTCTCCAGCCGTGCGTGCGGATGACGCGCCAGCAGGCCCAGGGCGAAGGCGGCGTGGCGGTGGAAGTCCAGGCGTCCGGCGGTGTACTCGGCCAGCCACAGCGCGTTGTTGGCCTCGACTTCGCCGGCATCCGCCGCGCCGGCCTCCACCAGGTAGCGTGCCCATTCATATTCGCTATCGAGCGGTAGCAAGGTGTGGTCGAGGTCAAACAAGGCAAGGCAGGACATGCGCCGTCTCCGGTCGGAAAAGCGGCAAGGATGCCCAACGGCAATGACCCACGGATGAAGCGCGGCGCAAGAATCCCGATACGGCTATCAGGGATTTTTGCCGCTTTTGGCGAAATTGCCGAGGTTGCCGAGGGTGCGTACACCGACTACGCCGCCTTGCGCGGCGCGAGGCATTCCAGGAAAGCGCCGATCAGGCGCGTATGCGTGCGGCCCTGCAGGCAATAGAGGTATTCGTGCAGCACGGGCGGCTGGCTGGCAAACGGCACAACGCACAGCGCCGGGTCGCGCGGCACTTCCCCCAGTGGCACCACGCTCGCGCCAAGGCCCTGGCGAATGGCTTCATAGATGGCTTCGCGGCTGCCGATGACGGTGCTGGCCGGCAGCGGCAAGCCGGCGTCATCCAGCGCGGTCTCGGTGGCCTTGCGCGTCATCGAGCCGTGCTCGCGGATCAGCAGGTGGCAGGTGGCCAGCTGCGCCAGGCTGACGCTGGGCGCGCGCGCCAGCGGGTGGGCGGGGTTGACCACCAGCACCATGGGGTCGGTGGCCAGCGTGATGCGGGCAAGCCTATCGTCGACGACGGCGTGCGAGGAGACGGCGACGTCGATGCGGTACTCGATCAGCGCATCCAGCATCTGCTGCGAGTTGCCGATATCGATGCTGATCTCGATGGCGGGATAGCGTTCGCGAAACGCGGCCACGCTCTTGAGGATGTAATAGGGCCCGGTAGCGCCGATGCGCAGGTGGCCGAGATGCAGGTTGCCGGCATTGCGCAGCAGGAAATCCGCGCTGCCTTCGTGCTGCATCAACTGCTCCACCACCGGCATCAGGGCCACGCCGACGTCGCTCAGGTCGACCCGGCCAGCGCGCCGGTAGAACAGCTCCACGCCGTAGTTCTCTTCCAGCTGGCGGATGCGGCCGGTGACCGTGGGCTGGCTTACGCGCAGCTGCTTGGCGGCGGTGGTGATGCTGCCCTGCCGTGCCACTTCATAGAACGTCGTCAGCAGGTCGCCGAGCATGGGGGGATTTCCGTGGGGATTGCGTAAGCGCGCCAGTCTAGCGGCGATTTATGACAGTTCTTCGCCGCGCGGCCACGGGCGTGGCGGCGCGGCGGCGCGGTGAACAGGCAGGGGTAGCCGGCAAGCCCGGGCCGGCGCGTGCGGCCCGGGCTGCGTTCAGGGCACGGCCCGTGCGGGCTTGCCCTGAGCCGGGTCGGAGACGGCGTCGGCGCCCGTTTCCAGGCGGCCGGCAAAGCGGCGCCGGAAGCTGCCCTGGGTGGTGGTCACGACGAAGTCGTACCAGTTGCCCTGCAGCCCCACCGGCCAGTGCTGGTCGAGCTGCTTGCCGGCCGGGATGTCAAAGGTCCAGGGGCCGTCATCGCGGTAGGCGGCGGGCGTGACGGTGAAGGTGCAGGCGTTGGTGCCGGTATTGATCATGGTCAGGTAGACGGCGGCATTGGCGATGTCGTAGCACACCCGGATTTCCGGCGCGGTGCCGCCAGCAGCGACCACCGTGCTGACGTCGCCCTGGAAGGCGCGGTGGAAGCCGTTCGGGCCCAGTACCCACAGGTCGTACTTGCCGTTGTCGGTGGCGAAAACGTCCCAAACGCCGTTAAGCTGCTTGCCCGGTTCGACCGCATAGCGGCGCGGCACGCGGTCCAGGTGCAGGCGGTCATACACGTGGAAGACCGCGGTGGCAGTGCCGGTGTTGCTGAACAGCAGCCACATGCCCTTGGTTTTGGGATCCGGGCGGCCCGGATCCTCGCGGCCGCTGACATGCAGCTCGTAAGGCAGCGCGCGCGAGGGCCGCGTGCCCACCGGCTGGGTGGCCGGGTTGGCGGCCTGGAAGGCTACGGTCGGCAGCGCTACCTGTGGCTTGCCGTCCTGAGCCGTTCGCACCTGGTCGGCATCGGTCTTGGCGCGGTTGGGGAGCACAGGCAGCGCCGCGCTGTTCGGGCTGACGAAGTTGAACGCCGACAGCATGTCGCCGCAGATGGCGCGGCGGTACGGGCTGATATTGGTTTCGGCGACGCCGAAGCGCGCCTCCAGGAAACGCAGCACCGAGGTGTGGTCGAATACCTGCGAATTGACCCAGCCGCCACGGCTCCACGGCGAGACCACGTACATTGGCACGCGGGGGCCGGGGCCATAGGGATGCATGTCGGTGTGGTACTCGCCGTCGGTGGCGACGGTGGATTGGCCGGCGAGCGCGCCGTTGGCGTCGTAGGCGGGCGCACACGGCGGCGGCACATGGTCAAAGAAGCCGTCGTTCTCGTCGAAATTGATCAGCAGGACGGTCTTGCTCCAGACGGCCGGGTTGGCCGTCAGCGCATTGAGCACTTCCTGCGTGTACCAGGCACCTTGCACCGGGCTGGAAGGCCCCGGGTGCTCGGAGTAGGTTGCCGGTGCCACGATCCACGATACCTGCGGCAGGCTGCCCGCCGCGATATCGTCCTTCAGCGCCTGCAGGAAGCCGCCGTCCGGCATGGTGTTGCCGATGCCCTTGATAAGCGGGTTGATGACGTCGTCGGCGATGGTATAGGCCGGGTAGGGGCTGCCATTGGACGTATTKCCCCGCGCCTCGTTGGCCTTGCGGTACTGCACGAAGCCCGCCAGCGGGTTGTCCGTGAAGTTGTCCGGCATGTTCTGGTACAGCTTCCAGCTCACGCCCGCCGCCTGCAGGCGTTCCGGATACGTGGTCCAGCGGTAGCCGCCGGTGGAGGCGCCCATGGAGTCGCCGCTGTTGTCGATCACCGGGCCGCCATTGGCGCCGGTGGGGTCGTTGGTGCCGGTCCAGTGGAACAGGCGGTTGGTGTTGGTGCCGCCATGGAAGCCGCAGTGGTAGGCGTCGCACAGCGTGAAGGCGTTGGCGAGTGCGAACTGGAAATCCAGCTCGGTCTGGGTGTAGTAGCCCATCGACTGGGTGTTCTTGTAGGTGGGCCACTTGTTCATGCGGCCCAGGTCCCACGCGTTTTGCGCATCGGGGTAGCTGTGCGGCGTGCCGCTGACGCGCTGCGCATTGCCGGCCGTGCTGTCGAGGTGATACGGCTGCACGATGCGGTTGGTGTAGGCCTGCTGCCAGACATTGAGTCCGCCGGCCAGCGGGATCGGGAAGCGATCGCCAAAGCCGCGCACGCCCTGCAGGGTGCCGAAGTAATTGTCGAAGGAGCGGTTCTCCTGCATCAGGATCACCACGTGCTCCACGTCGCGGATGGTGCCGGTGGCGTTGTTGGCGGGAATCGCCAGCGCGCGCCGGATCGAGGGCGGGAAGGCGGCCAGCGCCGCGGTGGCGGCGGCGCTGYCGCCGGCCATCTTGAGGAATTTGCGTCTGCTGTGAAGGCTCATCTTTGTTTTATGCTGGACTGTTCGGTTTGTGCTGGACGTGCGGCCGGCGCTTGCCGTGGGGCTATGGCGCGCAGCGCAATTGCGGCGTGACCGCGGGCGGTTGTCCGGGTTGGGCCGGGTCGGCGGGCTTGCTGTCGGTGGAGTCGCCGCCGCAGGCGGCCAGCGCGGCGCACAGCGCCAGTGCCGCCAGCCAGCCTGGCCGTGCGAGGGAGGAAATCGAAGGCTTCATGGTCACGTTTGCTCTCGTGGGAGGAATCAGGGATTAAGCGTGGACAGCGGCTGGTGCGAACCGGCGATCGATTGCAGCTCGGCAAGGCTGAGCTGGCGTGTCCACATGGCCAGGTCGTTGAACTCCATCACGCCCTTGAGCGCGCCGCCGTTGTTCGGCACATAGGCATGCGTGGCATCGTCATTGAGGCCCCAGACCTTGGTGGCGAGCCCGTTGAGCTTGGTCACGTCGGTGTTGACGATGGCCATGTTCTCGGCCTTCTGCAACCCGAGGACCGGGTCCATGACGTAGGCGCTGAACGTCTTGGCCGTGGCATTGATCGACAAGGCCAGGTAGGTCCACTGGTTGGCGCTGAACGTCATGCCCTTGATGTCGTCGCGCTTGCCGCCGCTGCCGATGTTGAAGCTCACCGAGCAGCTGCCCCACAGACCGATTGCGATGCCCGGGTTGCTGCCGGAGGTCCAGTTCTTGTTCGACAGGATCGGCTCGCCGGTGCCGTTGCCTTGGGTGCAGTCGGACCTGAACCAGAAGCCGATGGTGAACTGCGGGCTGAGCGCGATATCGGCGCCGCTCTGGGTGAGCTGGTAGGCATCGATTCTCGAATCGACCTTCAGCGCCTTGCCGCCGAAGTTGTCGCTGCTCAGCGAGCCGCCATCGGTGCCGGGGACCCAGGGGCCGATGGTGGTCGCGCCCTTGCTGTCGGTTGCCGGCAGCGTCTCGAAACTGTAGTAAGCGGCCAGGTTGTTGCGCAGCGTGTCAGCCAGCACGATCGGTTTGACGTAGTTGATCTGCGCCAGCAACGCGGTGGGCACCCCGTTGCGCACCAGCGTGTAGTTGAGGCGGTACAGACCGCTGGCCGGCGCGGCGATGGTTTTGTCCTCATAGGTGGACGTGCCGGCGGGCAGCGTGGCGATCTGTACGCCGTCGCGCAGCAGGGTCATGTTGCCGGTGGCGGTGGTGGGGTTCTGCCATGACAGCACCACCGAGGTATTGGTGTTGCCCACCACGGACTGCAAGGCCCGCACGCCTGCCGTGCCGGCCAGGGCGGAGCCGTCGATCTGGTACGAGGCGGCGGGCAGGGCCACGCCAACGTGCGCGAGCACGGTCGGCAGCAGGTCGGCCTCGGTCGGCAGCGCCGCCAGCGCGTCCGCATTGGCGGGCGCGGCCGGCAGGTTGCTGGCCACCGCCGTGTTGAAGGGCTTGTTGAGCGCGATGAAGGTGGTGCGGTTTTGTACCGTCGGCAGCGTGGTGGTGGAGCCCGTCGCGTCCAGGCCGTGACTGGTGGTCACGACGACCAGCCAGTCTTCGTTGGCATTGGCCTGGCGGCGCGCCTGCACGGCAGCCAGCAGCTTGCCCAGCGACTGGTCGAAGCCGGACAGCGCGGTGGCGTAGCCGCCGTTCTGGAAGCCTTGGCTGGCTGCGGCCAGGTCAGGCGCGCTGAACTGGGTGAAGACCACGTCGTAGCCAGACTGCACCAGCTTCACACCCTCTTGCGCCACGCAGTTGTCGTCAGCGGTGCAGTCGCGCATCGAATCGAGATTGCCCGCGGCCACGTCGGCCTTGAGCAGTGCCGGCAGCACGGGCGCGCTGGTAGCGGCGCCGCGGCGCAGCCGGCTCGAGCCGGCGTTGGCGCGCAAGTACTGGAACAGGCTCGGCGTGCGCATGCCGGTAGCCACGGCAACGTCGTCGCTGACGCCGTGGCGGTTGGCCCAGTTGCCGGCGAGGACCGTGGCCCAGCTCGGGCCGGCAAGCGGCGCTTGCTCGGTGGTGGTGCCGAGGCGGCCACCGGTCGACGCCGGCGTGACCGACAGCGTGGCCAGGTTGGGCAACGTGCGCTGGGCGATGCCGTTTTGCAGCTGGCTATAGGTGGCGCCGTCCACGCCGACCAGCAGCACTTTCTTGCTGGCAACTCCACCGCCGCCCGTGTTGTTCTGATCGGGGGCCACCACTGCCGCCGTGTCGCTGCCGCCACCGCCGCATGCCGCTACCGTGCCCGCCAGGGCCAGGCTGCATGCCATGCGTGCCTGCTGTTTCCATGCCATATCCGGTTCCTCTTTTCTGTTGTCCAACGCGGCGCGCCGCCCCGGCGGCGCGTCCGATCACGCTCCCCGTGACGCGTTGGCAGAGTAAGAAAAGGGGTTGTCATGCGGGTGACAGGGAGGCAAAGAATGCTGATGCGCCCATTTGCATTCTTGATGGGATAGGCACGCAGAGGCGCAGCCCCTGCCTGGATGGCGGGCTGGAGGACGTGGCAAGCGAGGAAATCGCGGCGTCAGGAATGACCGCGGAGGACGACGACGGGAGGGGAAACGAGGCGTAATGCGACGCACATGGCGACGCATTTGGCGACGCATTTTGCGACGCGTATTGCGAGGATCAAACGTRCTGCGTTGCCCTTGTCATGGCGACGTGGGCAACGCAGCGGCGGCGAGCGCCGCGGATGTCAGGCCTTGGCTGTTTGCGGGGCTGCGCCGCTAGCCTGCGTGCTCGGGCGGCGGACCATCAACGCCAGCAGTGCAGCTACCACGCACGCCGCGCCCGCGGCGTACAGCGCCGGTGTGTAGGTCAGCAGCAAGGTACGGGTAAGGCCCGCGCCAAACGCAGCCGTGGCGGCGCCGACCTGGTGGGCGGCAAAGATCCAGCCGAACACCATCGGCGCGCGCTCCTTGCCGAACACCGAACCCGCCAGCCTGACCGTGGGCGGCACCGTGGCGATCCAGTCCAGGCCATAGAACATGGCAAAGATGGACAAGCCGTACAGCGTGAATGTGGAGTGGGGCAGCCAGAACAGCGACAGGCCGCGCAGGCCGTAGTACCAGAACAGCAGCTTGCGGCAGTCATAGCGGTCCGACAGCCAGCCCGAGAGAATGGTGCCGACAAAGTCAAACGCGCCCATCATCGCCAGCGCRCCGGCTGCCGGCACGGCGGCCATGCCGAAGTCCGCGCACAGCGAAATGAAGTGCGTCTGGATCAGGCCGTTGGTGCTCAGCCCGCAGATGAAGAAGGTGCCGGCCAGGATCCAGAAGGTCTGGTTGCGGGCGGCGTCGCGCAGCACCACGAAGGGCCCGCGCAAGGTCAGCGGCGTGGGCGCGCTGGGTGGTGCCGGCGCGGCTTGCACATGCACCGGCACCTCACCGAACGCAGCCAGGCCCACATCGGCCGGACGGTTGCGCATGAAGCAGAACACTAGCACGGCCAGCACCGCGCAGGCGCCCAGCACCGGCACCACCGCGATGCGCCAGCCCATATGCTCGATCAGCCAGGCGGCCACGGGCAGGAACGCCAGCTGGCCGGTGGCCGAGCTGGCGGTCAGGATGCCGATCACCAGCCCGCGGCGCGCGCTGAACCAACGGCTGGCGACCACGGCTGCAAGCACCAGCGCGGTCAGGCCAGAGCCGACGCCGAGCATCAGGCCCCAGGCAATGAACAACTGCCACAGCTCGGTGGCGACAGTGGCCAGCGCCATGCCGCCGGCAATCAGCGCCAGCGCGGCCCACACCACATTGCGCACGCCGAAACGCTCCATCAGGATTGCCGAGAACGGGGCCATCAGGCCAAACAGCGCAAAGCGAAACGCGAGGATGGATGAGATCTGATCCGTGTCCCAGCCCATCTCGCGCGTCAGCGGCTTGAGGAAGGCGCCGGGCAGGCCGAGCGCGGCCGAGGTGGTGAGCATCACGCAGAAGGTGAGGGCCGCGATCAGCCACGCGTAGTGGATGCCGCGCCGGTCGAGCCGGCTGGAAAGCGCTTGAGCGAACATGGGTCGGGTTCCGGGGGGGCGTTCGGTTTGTCGTGGGGCGTTGGCCCTTGCTGTTACTGCGGATTCGGGCCCAGCAGCATGTCGCGCGCCGCGGCCAGGATGTCTTCGGAAAGGGCATCGCCCTCGGTGGCACGTGCCAGCGTCATGGCGCCTACCAGCATGGCCAGCTCTCCCAGCGCCAGCTTGCGGCGCTCGGCCGGGTCGGCGTGCTCGACCGTCTTCATCCAGTCCTCGACCATGGTCTTGAAGCCGTCGATGTAGACCTGGCGCACCGGCTTGTCCGCCGGCTCGCGGGCAATGTCGCCGGCGAGTGCCACCGCCGCGCAGCCATCGCCGGGGTTGGTGCAATGCGCCGTGGTGAGGTAGGGCTCCACCAGGCTGGCGCGCATCGCTTGCTTGTCGCCTTGGGCGCGTTCGATGCCGCGCGACCAGCGCCGCGCGGATTCCTCGAAGGCGCGCTTGCTCGCCAGCGCGGCCAGCGCGTCCTTGGACGAGAAGTGCCCATAGAAACCACCGTGCGTGAGGCCGGCGCTGGCCATCAGTTCGGCCACGCTCACGCCGTTCAGGCCGCGCTCGCGGAATAGCTTGGAAGAGGCCTGCTCGATGGCTTCCCTGTGCTTGTCTGCCTGCTCTCGTGATGCGCGCGCCATATCGGGCTCTCTTGCAGAAACTTTGCTTGACCGGATTTTATATGACGACCATAATTTATTCAATAAATGTTGGTCATCATTTAAACCGGCGTCGCCGTGCGGCATCCCGGATGCGGGCAGCGTCGCTTTTCCTTTCCTCTTTTTCCTCTGTCTCAGGAGAATCCGTCATGCAGAACTTGTTCGATCTCACCGGCCGCGTTGCCGTCATCACCGGCTCCACCAAGGGCATGGGCCTGGAAATGGCGCGCGCGCTGGGTGCCTCCGGCGCCGCGCTCGTGGTATCCGGCCGCGACCAGGCCACTTCCGAGTCGGTAGCGGCCACCCTGGACGGCGAGGGCTTCAAGGCCAAGGGCATCGCTTGCGATATCGGTAACGTGGAGAGCGTCAAGGCGTTTGCCAGGCGAGCGCTGGACGCCTACGGCCGCGTGGATGCGTTGGTGCTGAACGCGGCGGGCAGCGGCACGGCTGGCGCGCTGCTGAGCCAGGGCCCGGAAGTGTTCGAGCAAGCCATGGCCGGCAATGTGCGAGGCAACCTGGTGCTGGTCAATGCGTTGGCGCCGCAGATGATCGAGCGTGGCGACGGCGCCGTCATCTTCATGTCGAGCATCGCCGCCAAGCGCGGCTCGGCCATGCTTGGCATGTACAGCATCACCAAGGCCGCGACGGACGGCGCGGTGCGCAGCCTGGCGCTGGAGCTCGGGCCGAAGGGGATCAACGTGAATGCGATCAACCCCGGACCGGTGCGCACGGAGTTCTCGCGCGAGGCGCTATGGGGTAACCCGGAGCAGGAGGCGCGCCTGGCCGCCGCGATTCCGATGCGGCGGATTGGCGAGGCGAAGGATGTGGCGGGGCTGGCGGTGTTGCTGGCGTCGCCAGCCGGGCGCTTTATCCATGGCCAGAGCATCGGCGTGGATGGCGGGCTCTCGGCGTGAGCCGTTGAGGGTCAACGGTCAACGGTAAAAGGTAAAAGGCCAACGGCCAACGGTCAAAGCTCAACGGCTAGAGGATCGCGCCCCGCAGGTGCCGGGGCGCGCACGCCCCTCAGCTATGCATGCCCGCCAGCCGCATCAGCAGGCGCAGCAGCAAAGCCGCCACGCCCAGCGCGGCCACGCTGGCCACCCAGATCAGCACCATCCAGCCGAGCCGCTTGAGCCACGGCCTGGGCGGGCCATCCGGCGATTGTCCGCGGTGTTGCGTCGCTGGCATCAGTGATACCCCTCGCCGTGTTTTACCTTGCCTCGGAACACGTAGTAAGCCCACACCGTGTACATCAGGATGAAGGGAATGATGAACAGCGCGCCTACCAGCGCAAATCCCTGGCTTTGCGGTGGCGAGGAGGCGGCCCAGATCGAGATATCCGGGGGCACGATATTCGGCCATACGCTGATCGCCAGCCCGCTATAGCCCAGGAAGACCAGCGCCAGCGTGTACATGAACGGCGCCAGGTGCGCGTGCTGCTGCAACGAGCGGATCAGCCGGTACATGGCAAACGCCACCAGCAGCGGCACCGGCGAGAACCAGAACAGGTTGGGCAGGCTGAACCAGCGCTCGGCAATGCGCGGCTGCGACAGCGGCGTCCAGATGCTGATTACCGCGATGACAGCCAGCAACACCCAGGCCAGCTTGCCGGTGAGTTCCAGCATGCGCTCATGCAGCTTGCCTTCGGTTTTCATGATCAGCCAGGTGCTGCCCAGCACGGTGTACGCCACCACCACGCCAATGCCGCAGAACAGCGGGAAGGGCTGCAGCCAGTCCAGCGGGCCGCCCGAKAAAGTGCGCCCGGTCACCTTGATGCCGTCGATATACGCGCCCAGCGAAACGCCCTGGAAGAACGCCGCCACCAGCGAGCCGCAGATAAACGCCTTGTCCCACACGTGGCGCTCGCGGTCATTGGCCTTGAAGCGGAACTCGAACGCCACGCCGCGAAAGATCAGCCCCAGCAGCATGAAGATCAGCGGCAGGTAGAGCGCGCTGAGCACCACCGAGTAGGCCAGCGGAAACGCGGCCAGCAGGCCCGCGCCGCCCAGCACCAGCCAGGTCTCGTTGCCGTCCCACACGGGTGCCACCGTGTTCATCATGACGTCGCGGTCATGGCGGTCCGGCACGAAGGGATACAGCATGCCGATGCCCAGGTCGAAACCGTCCATCACCACATACATCATCACGCCAAAGAAGATGATGACGGCCCAGATCAGAGACATGTAGGCGATGCCCACGCCGAAGACGAAGAAATAAGCCACCACGAACAGCGCGAGCGAGAACGCCAGCTCCGGCACGCCGTGCGGCGAAACCGCGTCGGCGGTGCGCATCACGCCGTAGACGACCCACGGCTGGCGCCCGATCTCGGTGGTGAACCAGCCGGCCAGGATCGCGATCAACCCGGTCGGGCCCATCCATAGCGCCATGCGCAGGAACGCGCGCGCGTGGAACAGCTTGCCGCCCCGGCGCAGCACGAGGCTCCAGAGGCCGAGCAGGATCATCAGCATGCCCAGCCCCACCATCACGCGGAAACTCCAGAAGATGATGGTGGAGTTGGGCCGGTCCTCCGGCGCGAACTCCTTCAGGCCCTGGATCTGGCCGTCCAGGCTATGGGTGAGAATAAGGCTGCCCAGGCGCGGGATTTCCACCGCGAAGCGGGTTTCCTCGCGCGCCATGTCGGGCCAGCCGAACACGATCAGCGGCAGCGGCTCGTCGCCGTGGTTTGCCCAGTGGCCTTCGAGCGCGGCGATCTTGGCCGGCTGGTGCTTGAGCGTGTTGATGCCGTGCATGTCGCCAATGACGGCCTGGATCGGCGCCACGATCAGCAGCATCCACATGGCCATCGACAGCATCTTGCGGATGGCCGGGTTATCGCGCCGGCGCAGCAGGTGCCAGGCGGCAGAGGCGCCCACGAACAGCGCGGTGGCGAGGAAGGCCGCCACGCTCATATGCAAGAGGCGGTAAGGGAACGACGGGTTGAAGATCACTGCCAGCCAGTCCACCGGCACCACGCGGCCATCGACGATCTCGTAGCCCTGCGGGGTTTGCATCCAGCTATTGGAGGCCAGGATCCATGTCGCCGAGATCAGGGTGCCGAGCGCCACCATCAGCGTGGCGAAGAAATGCAGGCCGGGGCCGACCCGGCTCCAGCCGAACAGCATCACGCCCAGGAAGCCGGCCTCCAGGAAGAACGCSGTCAGCACCTCGTAGGCCAGCAAGGGGCCGGTCACGCTGCCGGCGAAATCCGAGAAGAAGCTCCAGTTGGTGCCGAACTGGTACGCCATCACCAGCCCCGACACCACGCCCATGCCGAAGTTGACGGCAAAGATCTTGGACCAGAAATGATAGAGGTCGCGGTAGACCGTGTTTTGCGTGCGCAGCCAGCAGCCTTCCAGCACGGCGAGGTAGCTCGCCATGCCGATGGTGATGGCCGGGAAGATGATATGGAAGGAAATCGTGAAGCCGAACTGGATCCGTGCCAGGTCGAGCGCGCTCAAGCCAAACATGTCGTGATCTCCGTGGGGCATTGGGAACGGGCTTGGCCGGCCAGTTCGGGGGCGGTCCATTCACGTTGCGTTTCAGGCGCACGCGTACATAGAGTAGACCACAGGCCGAGCGCATAGAGGTGCTCTTTTTCGTGGGCCGGCTGGCGTGGCGAATGGCCCGGGGATGTTGYTCGCAAAACGAAACCCGCCGAGGCGGCCGGGTTTGATGCAGGGATGTCCATGGATGGGGCAGCAGTGAGGCTGGGAGATTGGCGGCATGCCATGGACAACATGCTACCGGTAGCTTGCGGCAGATAACAGAAGCAACGGCTCGGAAAAAGACCGGATCAGATTTGAGGGGGCGTCTTGTTTCGGAACACGGCTCAGCGGCCGAGCCGTCGCCGGGCGTGCTGCCGGCGACGCACTTCATCGTAGTGTAGCCATCCTGGCCATCGGCGAGGAGATCGTTGGAGATGACGGCATAGATCCTGGCCGGGTCCGCCGTTCTGGATCGAGATGTCGGCATTGAAGAAGGCCTTCCCGCGCTCCAGGAACGCTTGTGCCACCAACTGCTGCACGTCGCCGCCGCGGGTCGATCGGCTCGGGCAGCGGTACGCCCTTATTCGTCGATCAACTTCGGATCCCAGGCAAACACGGTCTGTTTCTGCTCGCCAAGCCGCTCGATGCCCAGGGTGATGACGTCGCCCGGCTTCAGGAACTGGGGCTGCGGCTTCTTGCCCATGCCCACGCCGGGTGGCG
>NZ_JBFTSF010000013.1:0-63112 GCF_056399905.1 Cupriavidus sp. 01L46 | reverse complement strand
AGCGCATGGCGGCGCACCTGCTGGCCCAGGGCGAGCCGCAGTACCGCTTCGAGTTCAAGCCGATCCCCACGCCGGGCCTGACCGACACGCTGCTGACGCTCGATGGGCAGACGCTGCACTACTACAACCAGCGCGAGACGTGGCAGGCGATGACGTGGCCGGGCAAGAACCAGCAGGACCCGGGCACCCGGCTGCAATGGCAGACCGAGCGCGCCGGCACCAGCAAGAGTTATGAGTTCGGCGGCCGCTGGGGCCTGGTGCGGATGCTGGAGCGGGCGCACATCGAGCCGGTGGATAGCGCGAACTACCAGTTGACGTGGCAGGCGAGGCCGGAAGCGTCGGATGCACAGGAAGCGCTAGAAGGGCCCGGCGCGCCGAAGGCCGCTGCAGAGAACCAGGCCGATGCGCACGGCCGGACCTTCGCCGAGGATCCCGACAGCCTGACCGCGCGCAGCGCCCAGGCGCCTGTTGCGGCGGACGTGATCTATCCCGTGCGTTACCTGATGCGCACCGAGGTCGGGCAGGGGCCGCTGGAGATGCTGGCGCTGCGGGGCTTTGTGCTGCCAACGCGGATCTTCGTGGGCCGGGAGCCGCAGGCCGCGGTCCGCGCCGTGCCTGGTCCGCGCAAGTAGCGCCGGCGAAGCCAGAGAGGGCAGCCGGGATGATGCATCGGCCGCACGGCCCAGGCTGGTGGCAGCCAAGACCTCAATTTGCCGTCAGGCTGGTCGATATCCAATGGGGGGAGTGGCGAAAAGGTCGCTACGCCTGACAAGCGCCCGGTCAGGGAACAAACCTGACGGAACACAGCCCGGCACAGGCGTTTGCCGGGCCGATCCATGGGCGCGCCGTTCGATAAGACACGATCCGGATTTCCGGCGGTATCTGTGAGGATGAAAGTGGGAGACACGGACGATATCTGCGCAAGACTGGCAGCCGCGCTCGATGGCGGCTTGCTCCGGCCGGCCTTCCAGCCATTGATCTGTTTCGAAACCGGCGCCATCGTCGGCTTCGAGGTGCTCGCCCGCTGGACGGATCCCGCAACGGGCCCGGTTTCCCCCGTCACCTTTATATCGATCGCGGAGTCGTGCGGGCTAATCGATCGCCTGACTTCCCATATCGTCCGCACGGCGTGCGGGGAGGCCGTGCGCTGGGGCCAGGGCTTTGTGCTGGCGTTCAACGTGTCTCCGGTGCAATTGCGTGACAAGGCGGTCGTCGCGCTGATCTCGGACGCTGTCACGCAGACGGGATTCCCGCTGGAGCGCGTTCAGATCGAAATCACGGAGGGCGCCATGGAGACCGATGTCGAGCTCGCGCGGGCCATCATCGACGATCTGAAGGCACTCGGCATCGGTATCGCGCTGGACGACTTTGGTACCGGCTATGCCAGCCTGACACGCCTGCATGCCCTGCCATTCGACGAGATCAAGATCGATGCCAGCTTTGTGCGCGGCATGCTTGATGATCAGGAGTGCCGCCGGATCGTGACGGCGATCGTGGGGCTGGGCCACAGCATCGGCATGCGTGTTGTCGCGGAAGGGGTGGAGCGCGAAGAGCATGCCACCCTACTGCGCAAGCTGGGATGCGATGTCGGCCAGGGATGGCTGTGGGCACCGGCGCTGCAACCAGAGCGGATTCCCGCGCTTATCCAGCGGCTTGGCTTGCGCGCGCCGGATCCGCGGCTGTTGGATCGTTCGCCGTACCAGCGGCTGCATCAGCTGGAGGCGCTCTATGTCGGCGCGCCAGTCGGCCTGTGCTTCCTGGACACGCGCTTGCGGCACGTGCATGTCAACGGGCGCTATGCGGAAATGCTCGGCGCCCAGGTGGACGCCCTTGTCGGCGCCCAGCTCTGCGCGGCGAGCATGCCTGAGGCCGCGAGGTCGATCTGCTCGCTGGCGCATGCCGTGCTTGCCGCGCAGGCGTGCTCCCCGGTGGAGCGCGAGATTACCGCGAACGGCGAGGTCTACCTGGTGGTCGGCCAGTGCGTCAACGATGACATCGGGGACGTGATCGGCATCTCCCTCGTTGCCATCGGCATCTCGGCGCGCAAACGGGCCGAGCTAGCCTTGCGGGAAAGCGAGGAGCATTTCCGCTGCTCGGTCGAGCTGAGCCCCCATATTGCCTGGGCGGCGGACCCCGATGGCACGCTGTGCTATATCAGCCCGAACTTCCGCGACAGCGCCGGGTGCGCCATGCAGGACCGCATCGACGCCTGGCGTGCCACGGTCCATCCTGAGGACCAGTTGCGTATCCGGGCGGAGTGGCTTGCCTGGATCCCGAGTGGCCAGCCGTTCGCGACCCGGTTCCGTATCCAGTGGCCGGACGGCAGCTGGCGCCACATGCTGAGCCGTGCCCAGCCGCATGTCGGCGCGAGCGGCGCGATCGATCGCTGGTATGGCGTCATCAGCGATATCAGCGCGCAAGCCTGCATGAAGCGGCGGATCGCAGACCTGGAGGACCAGGTTCGCGCCCTGACGGCGCCTGCGGCGTAGCGCATAGCTAACGCTCGGGCCGGATGCCATTGCGGCTGGACCGCGATGCCGCGCGCATCGCGCGGTCGCGGACGCTTTTGCCGCGCTGCGCCCGCTGCTTCAGATCGGAAACTGCGTCGTCGACAGCACCTGCTTGAGCACCATGAACGAGCGTATCTGGCGGACCCCCGGCAGATACAGCAGTTGCTCCGCATGGAGGCGATTGAAGCTCTCGCTGTCTTTGGTGCGCAGCATCATGAAGTAGTCGAACTCGCCCGTCACCACGTGGCACTCCATGCAGCCAGAGACCTGCTGGGCGGCCTTCTCGAACTCGGAGAAGGATTCCGGCGTGGACCGGTCCAGCACCACGCCGATCATCACCAGCATCCCCGCGTCCAGCGCGGCCGGGTTCAGCAGCGCCACGATCCCGCGAATCAGCCCGAGTTCCTTGAGCCGCTCCACGCGCCGCAGGCAGGCTGGCGGGCTCAGGCTGACTTTGGCTGCCAGCGCCACATTCGAGATGGACGCGTCGCGCTGGAGTGCGCGCAGGATGGCTTTGTCGGTGCGATCCAATGCCTCGGAATGTGGCACAGGGTGCTCGGTTTTGGTGCGCAATTTTGTTTCGTCCATGGTTCATTATAAAAAACAAAAAATTAAAAATGAGCGCCTTGAATTTTTTATAGTGCATAAACGAATCGAAATTTGCAACCATGTTTCGTGCGTTTTTTTCTAGGATTGAGTCCGTCGCAGCATCAACGAAAGGTGGCTCCACATGCCAGTGTTCTTCGCCAGCCTTGATGCCTGGATCCCCGCTCTTAACCCGAGTCATCCAAGAAACCCAGGAGTTGCCAGCATGAATCTCAAACGCTTTCCCCGCCACCAGCTGACGTTCGGCCCCACGCCCATCCAGCCGCTGAAACGCCTGAGCGCGCATCTCGGCGGCAAGGTCGACCTCTATGCCAAGCGTGAGGACTGCAACAGCGGCCTGGCGTTCGGCGGCAACAAGACGCGCAAGCTCGAGTACATCATTCCGGACGCGCTCGCCCAGGGGTGCGACACGCTCGTCTCCATCGGCGGCATCCAGTCCAACCAGACGCGCCAGGTGGCTGCCGTGGCGGCGCATCTCGGCCTGAAGTGCGTGCTGGTGCAGGAGGACTGGGTGAATTACTCCGATGCCGTCTATGACCGCGTTGGCAATATCCAGATGTCTCGCATCATGGGCGCCGACGTGCGCCTGGTCAGCGATGGGTTCGATATCGGGATCCGCAAGAGCTGGGAAGAGGCCATGGAGAGCGTGCGCCAGGCGGGCGGCAAGCCCTACCCGATCCCGGCGGGGTGCTCCGAGCATCCGCTGGGCGGCCTGGGCTTCGTTGGCTTTGCGGAAGAAGTGCGCGCGCAGGAAGCCGAGCTTGGCTTCCGGTTCGACTACGTCGTGGTCTGCTCGGTGACCGGCAGCACGCAGGCTGGCATGGTGGTCGGCTTCGCCGCCGATGGCCGCGCCAACCGCGTGATCGGCATCGACGCATCGGCCAAGCCGGAGCAGACCCGGGCGCAGATCCTGCGCATTGCACGGAACACCGCGCATCTGGTCGACCTCGGCCGCGACATCACCGACGAGGACGTGGTGCTCGACACGCGCTACGGCGGGCCGGAGTATGGCTTGCCTTCCGAAGAGACGCTCGAAGCCATCCGCATGAGCGCCAAGCTCGAGGGCATGATGACCGACCCGGTCTACGAAGGGAAATCGATGCAGGGCATGATCGACCTGGTCCGCCGCGGCGAATTCCCGGAAGGCTCCAAGGTGCTTTACGCCCACCTGGGCGGCGCCCCGGCGCTGAGCGCCTATAGCTTCCTGTTCCGCAACGGCTGATCCCGCACGACGGCCGCAACCTGATGCCGGTGGTGCAACGCCGGTATCAGGGGGCGCTTGTCCGGCAAAGCCCCCGGTCTCGCTTTGCTACCCATTTTTTGCTCCCCGTTTGCCCCCGTCGCTCAATCACAGGAGTAGCGCATGCACGTCGTTTCACGAAGCGTTTCGATGGCGGTGAAGGCGCTGTCGCTGCTGGGCATCGCCATGTGCGCCGCGCATGCGCAGCCCCAGGGATATCCCGCCAGGCCGGTCGTGCTGGTTGTGCCGTTTCCGCCGGGCGGGGCGGTAGACATCATGGGACGATTGGTTGGCAAGAAGCTGGGCGACCGTCTCGGCCAGCCCGTGGTCATCGAGAACCGCGCGGGCGCCGGCACCATCGTTGGCGCCGGCTACGTGGCAAAGGCCGCGCCTGACGGCTATACGCTGTTCATCAGTTCCGGCTCGACCTTCACGGTCAACCCCGCCATCAACGCCAACCTGCCCTACGATCCGGTGAAGAGCTTCGAGCCCATCGGCCTGGTCGCGCGCGTGCCCCTGATCCTGCTGGCGAATCGCGATGTCCCGGTGGACAACCTCAAGCAGATGATGGCGGCGGTGAAGGGCGCGCCGGGCAAGTACGCCTATGGCTCGTTCGGCAATGGCACCACCGGCCACTTCGCGGGCGAGATGATCCTGGGCGCCACCGGCATGCAGCTCCAGCATATTCCCTACAAAGGCAGCGCCCCAGCCATTGCCGACCTGATCGGCGGGCAGATTCCGTTCTCGGTCGACACCATCGCGGCATCCCTGCCGCATATCAAGAGCGGCAAGATCAAGGTGATCGCAGTGGCAGGCGCCAGGCGCGCGACGCTGCTGCCGGAGGTGCCCACCGTCGCGGAATCCGGCTTCCCGGGCTTCGATGCGGATTCATGGGTGGCGATCGCGGCCCCGCGCGGCTTGCCGCCCGAGGTCAGGTCACGGCTCGAGAAGGCCCTGGCGCAGACCATGAAAGACCACGAGATCCAGGAAAAACTGGTGGCCAACGGCCTGGAACCCTCCTATGCAACGCCGGAACAGGTCAGCGCCATGATCGACAAGGACCTGCCGCGCATGCGGGCCATTGCCCAGAAGGCGGGCATCCAGGCAAATTGAGCCGGGCAGTTGCCGGCGGGAGAGTGTGAAGATGGCATCTCGTGACCGATTCGGTTCCATGCTGGCGAGCGATCCGATTGTGCAGACGGATCCGCAGGAGCTGCAGGAGTGGTGCGACGCGCTCGATGGCGTGTTGTCGGCCTGGGGCCCGGAGCAGGGCAGGGAGCGCGCCTGCGCCATCCTGGATGCGCTGCTGGCGCATGCAGGCAAGCATCGGTTGCCGTGGCGGCCAGCACAGGTAACGCCGTACCTGAACACCATCCCGGTCGAAGCGCAACCGGCCTATCCCGGCGACCTGGCGATGGAGCAGCGCCTGTCGGCAATCCTGCGCTGGAACGCGCTTGCCATGGTGGTGCGCGCCAACCAGGCGCATGGCGAGCTTGGCGGCCACATCGCGAGCTATGCCTCGGCGGCGGATTTGTTCGAGGTGGGCTACCAGCATTTCTTCCGCGGCCCGGATGCCGCGCAAGGCGGGGATCTCGTCTTTTTTCAGCCCCATTCGGCGCCCGGTCTGGGGCTTCTTCGGCGATGGCGAAATGGACGAGCCGGAGTCGATAGCATCACTGACGCTAGCCGCCCGGGAAAAGCTGGACAACTGCACGTTCGTCATCAACTGCAATCTCCAGCGGCTGGACGGGCCGGTGCGCGGCAACGGGCGCATTGTCGATGAGCTCGAGGCCTTGTTCGCGGGGGCGGGGTGGCATGTCGTCAAGTGCTTGTGGGGGTCGGAGTGGGACGCGCTGCTGGCGCGTGACCACGATCACGCCATCAGCCGCGCGTTCGCGCAGACCGTGGACGGAGAATTCCAGACGCTCTCGGCCAACGATGGCGCGTTCAACCGCGAGAACTTCTTCAGCAAGACGCCGGCGCTGCGCGCGCTGGTGGCGCATCTCTCCAACGACGAGATCGACCGCCTGCGCCGGGGCGGGCACGACCCGGCGAAGATCTACGCGGCATTTGCCGAAGCCGCCAGGTGCAACGGGCGTCCCTGCGTGGTGCTGGCCAAGACCATGAAAGGCTACGGCATGGGCGCCATCGCGCAAGGCCGGATGACCACGCACCAGCAAAAGAAGCTCGGCCCGGAGGATCTGCTCGCGTTCAGGGACCGCTTCCAGTTGCCGCTGACCGACGACCAGGTGGCCCGAGCCGCGTTCTACCGCCCGGCGCAGGACAGCCCCGAGATTCGCTACCTGCAAGCCAGGCGCGCCGCCCTCGGCGGCTATCTTCCCGCGCGCCATCCCGGCGCCGGGCCGTTGCCGGTGCCCGGGCTGGACAAGACCGCCGCGTTCGCCCTGCATGCCGATGGCAAGGCCATGAGCTCCACCATGGCGCTGGTGCGGTACCTGGGCGCCTTGCTCAAGGATCCTGTGCTGGGCCCGCGGATCGTCCCGATCGTCGCCGACGAGGCGCGCACGTTCGGCATGGCGAACCTGTTCCGCCAGGTTGGCATCTACGCGCCGTTCGGCCAGCTTTACCAGCCGGAGGATTCGGCATCGATGCTGTCGTACCGGGAAGTCAAGGATGGCCAGATCCTGGAGGAGGGCATCACCGAGGCCGGCGCGCTGTCCTCGTGGACCGCGGCGGCCACCAGTTACTCCACGCACGGCACCACCATGCTGCCGTTCTATATCTACTACAGCATGTTCGGCTTCCAGCGCGTGGGCGACCTGATCTGGGCGGCGGCCGACCAGCGCGCACGCGGGTTCCTGATCGGCGCCACCTCGGGACGCACCACCCTGGGGGGCGAGGGCCTGCAGCACCAGGACGGCACGAGCCACCTGGCGGCTTCGACCATTCCCAATTGCCGCGCCTACGATCCGGCGTTCGCCGGGGAGCTGGCGGTCATCGTCGACCACGGCATGCGGCGCATGGTCAGCGAACAGGCCGACGAGTTCTACTACGTCACCGTGACCAATGAAAGCGTCGAGAATCCGAGCCTGCCGGCCGACGCGCACGAAGGCGTGGTGCGGGGCATGTACCTGCTGCGCAGCGGCGCGGCGTTCGAGCACCGCGTGCAGTTGTTTGGCAGCGGGGCCATCATGGGCGAAGTCCTGAAGGCGGCGCGCCAGCTCGAGCAGGTGCATGGCATTGCCGCCGATGTCTGGAGCGTGACCAGCTACATCGAGCTGGCGCGTGAAGGAGTGGCGCGCGAACGCTTGTGGCGCCATGGCGAGGTTGCGGCCATCGATAGCTGGTTCGGGCGGCAGCTCGGGGCGGGCAGCGGCCCGATTGTCGCGGCCACCGACTATGTGCGCGCGCTGCCGGAGCTGGTGCGTGCCTTCGTTCCGCCGGGGCGGCGCTACGTGACGCTGGGCACCGACGGCTTCGGACGCAGCGATTCGCGGGCTGCGCTGCGGCGCTATTTCGAGGTCGATGCCGCGGCCATCGTCCAGGCCAGCCTGGCGGCGATGGCGGAGATCGTGGCCGATGAGATGGCTTGCGAAAGAAAGCACCTTGCCGAGGTGATTTCCCTGGCGTCGATCTAGCTGGCGACCGGTTGCCGGCTCTCATGCCGGCAACCTTCTCGATCCTCATCAAGCCCCATCAAGCCGCATCAAGCCGCGGTCAGCTGGCGCAGTGCTTCCAGCAGCTTGACCGCGGGGCCAGGCAGGATGCCCTGGCGCCGCCGGAAGGCCGTCAGCGTACGCGTGCCGACCCCACCGGGAATGTCCAGAATGTCGATCACGCCGGCCTTGCGCTCGGCCTCGACCATCGGCTCGGCCATCCAGCTCAGAAAGCCGGATTGCGCGACCAGGCTCTTCAGCGCGGTCACCGAACGCGTCTCCACGACGATGTTCGGCAGGCCCAGCCCCTGCGCCGCGAACACCTGCCGCATGTGCTCGAACGGCCCGGTGCCCCGGGGCGGGATGGCCCATTGCTGGTCAAGGGTATCGGCCAGGGTCAGCGCCGGCTTGCGCCGCAGCGGGTGGCCCGGCGCCGCCACCACGTAGCTGCTGTCCTCCCATCGGCAGTCGGCAATGGCCTCGATCTCGTCGGTGTCCGGCGCGCAGATGCTGAGCGCCAGGTCGATCTCATGCCGGATCAGGCTTTGCGCCAGCCGGTCCCACACGCCCTCCGTAATCTCCACGCGCAGGTTCGGCCACGCCTTGGTGACCCGGCCAACCGCCAGCGGCAGCACCATGCTGGCGATGCTGCCCACCGCGCCCACCTTGATGGTGCCCTTGGCCAGGCCGCGCATGGCATCGATCTCCTCGCGCGCGTGCTCGGCCTCGCGCTGCAGCAGCGTGGCATGGGGGAGCAGGGCGCTGCCCACCGCGGTGAGCAGCATGCCCTTGGCGTGGCGCTCGAACAGCGGCGCGCCAAGCTCGTCCTCCAGCCGCTTGATGGTGCGGCTTAGTGCGGGCTGGGTCACGTGCAACGCGTCCGCCGCCCGGCCCAGGCTGCCGCTGGCGACGATGGTGGTGAAGGCCTTGAGCTGGCGCAGATCGAAAGTCATGCGCAAAAGTAATGCCTTTTGATCAAGAAGGCAATATTCAATTAAGGGTTGGGCTCGCATACTTTGCACACCAAGCACGCGCCGGCCTTGGGCCAGGCGTTCCACCAAATGCATCGACGGGAGAGATTTGCATGACCGGTAGCACGACAACCGTGGCGGGCGCCGCGCGCAACGCAAGCAGCACCGTGCGCGACGCCGTGATCGACCTGCTGCGCCAGCTTGGCATCACTTCGGTGTTCGCCAATCCCGGTTCGACCGAGTTGCCGATGTTCCGGGATTTCCCCGCCGACTTCCGCTACGTGCTCGGGCTGCAGGAGGCGGTGGTGGTGGGCATGGCCGATGGCTTTGCGCAGGCCAGCCGCAATGCGTCGCTGGTCAACCTGCATTCGGCGGCTGGCGTGGGCAACGCCATGGGCAACATCTTTACCGCGTTCAAGAACCGCACGCCGATGATCATCACGGCGGGCCAGCAGGCGCGCTCGATCCTGCCGTTCGATCCCTTCCTGTCGTCTGCCCAGGCCACCGAGCTGGCCAAGCCCTACGTCAAGTGGAGCATCGAGCCGGCGCGCGCCGCGGATGTGCCGCTGGCCATCGCACGTGCCTATTACGTGGCGATGCAGGAGCCGCGCGGCCCCGTGCTGGTCTCGATCCCGGTGGACGACTGGGACCAGCCGGCCGAACGGGTGGCTGCGCGCGCCGTCAGCACCGAGGTGCGGCCCGATCCGGTGGCGATTGCGCGCGTTGGCGCCGCGCTGGATGCCTGTGAGCGGCCCGCCTTCGTCATCGGCGGCGCGGTCGATCGCGCCGGCGCATGGGACGAAGTGGTGCGCCTGGCCGAGGCGCACAACGCGCGTGTCTATGTGGCGCCAATGTCCGGTCGCTGCGGCTTTCCGGAGGACCATCGCCTGTTCGCCGGTTTCCTGCCCGCCATGCGCGAGAAGATCGTCGGCCTGCTGGGCGGGCACGACCTGATCCTGGTGCTGGGCGCGCCGGCCTTTACCTACCATGTGGAAGGCGCTGGCCCCCATGTGCCGGAGGGCGCCACGCTGTATCAGCTGATCGACGATCCCGCCATCGCGGCCTGGACGCCGGTGGGCGCATCGGTGGTGGGCAATATCCGGCTCGGCGTGCTTGACCTGCTGGCGCGTCCCGCGCCCAGGGCACGCCCGTTGCCTGCCCCGCGCCAGCCGCGTGCGCATGCCGAACCGACGCGGCTGATGTCCACCGCCTATGTGCTCCAGACCCTGGCCGAGGTGCGCGACGCCGCCGACATCGTGGTGGAAGAAGCGCCCAGCGCGCGTCCCGTCATGCAGGGCTACCTGCCGTTCACGCAAAGCGGCACCTTCTACACCATGGACAGCGGCGGCCTGGGCTACGGCATGCCCGCTGCCGTTGGCGTGGCGCTGGCGCGGCCGGGGGCACGCGTCATCGCGCTGATCGGCGACGGCTCCAGCATGTACTCGATCCAGGCCATCTGGAGCGCGGTCCAGCTCAAGCTGCCGATCACCTTCGTGATCCTCAACAACGCGCGCTACGCCGCGCTGCAGGATTTCGCGCCGGAGTTTGGCTTTGCCCCGGCCGATCCGGTGCAGGGCACGGACCTGCCGGGGATTGATTTCGTGGCGCTGGCCAAGGGGATGGGTTGCGAAGGCGTGCGGGTGCGTGACGCCAAGCGATTGCGCGATGCCCTGGCCGACGCGTTGCGCTCGCCAACGACGATGCTGGTGGAGGTTGAGGTGGCATGAGCACCGAGGCAAAGGCCGAAGCCGCCGAACAGGCCAAAGCCGCGTGCCATGACGACGGCTGTCTCTCCCTCTCCCCTCATGGGGAGAGGGTTGGGGAGAGGGGCGGTTTGGCTAGGAGCCACTGGAAGCGAAGCCCGTGGTTTTTTCCAGCGCGACGACGTAACGAGCGCCCGCAAGCGCAGAGCGAAGCAAACCGCAGGCAAGCAAAACAAAGGAGACAAGGATGCAGAAGATTTCGTTGCTGATCGACGGCCAACAACGCCAGGCAGGCAATGGCGCCACCTTCGAGCGCCGCAATCCCCTGGACGGCGAGGTAGCCACGATCGCCCCGGCCGCGACGGTGGCCGATGCGCTGTCGGCGGTGGACGCCGCCGCGGCGGCCTTCGACGCCTGGGCCGCCATCGGCCCGAGCGAGCGCCGCGCGCTGCTGACCAAGGCCGCGCATGCGCTGGAAGCCCGCAGCGAAGCCTTTGCTGCCGCCATGGCCGCCGAGACCGGTGCCTCCGCCATGTGGGCCGGCTTCAACGTGCACCTGGCCGCCGCCGGCCTGCTTGAAGCGGCCTGCCTGACCACGCAGATCCATGGCGAGGTCATTCCGTCGGACGTGCCGGGCAGCCTGGCCATGGGCGTGCGCCAGCCGGCTGGCGTGGTCCTCGGCATGGCGCCCTGGAACGCCCCGGTCATCCTGGCCGTACGCGCCATCGCCTTGCCGCTGGCCTGCGGCAATACCGTCGTGCTGAAGGGTTCGGAGATCTGTCCGGCCACGCACGGGTTGATCATCGAAGCCTTGCAGGAAGCCGGCCTGCCCAGGGGCGTGGTGAACTTCGTCACCAATGCGCCGGCCGATGCGGGCGAACTCGTGGAAGCCATGATCGCCCATCCGGCGGTACGGCGCGTGAACTTCACCGGCTCCACGCGCGTGGGCAAGGTCATTGCCGCTAGCTGTGCCAGGCACTTGAAGCCGGTGGTGCTTGAGCTGGGCGGCAAGGCCCCATTGCTGGTGCTGGACGATGCCGATATCGATGCCGCCGTCGCCGGCGCCGCCTTTGGCGCGTTCGCCAATTCCGGCCAGATCTGCATGTCGACCGAGCGCATCATCGTCGACAACAAGATCGCCGATGCTTTTGTCGCGCAACTGGCGGCCAAGGCCAGCGCGCTGCCGCTGGGCGATCCGCGCAAGGGGCCGGTGGTGCTGGGCTCCGTGGTCGACATGAGCACCGTTGCGCGCTGCAACTCGCTGATCGACGATGCCTTGGCCAAGGGCGCGAAGCTGTTGTGCGGCGGCAAGGCGGACAGCACCCTGATGCCGGCCACGCTGCTCGACTACGTCACGCCGCGGATGCGGATCTATGCGCAAGAGTCGTTCGGCCCGGTCAAGCCCATCGTGCGCGTCAGCGGCGACGCCGAGGCCATCGCCTGCGCCAACGACAACGAGTACGGGCTGTCGTCGGCAGTGTTCAGCCGCGACGTGGCACGGGCCATGAACGTGGCCAGGCGCATTCAATCCGGCATCTGCCATATCAATGGCCCGACGGTGCACGACGAGGCGCAGATGCCCTTCGGCGGCGTGAAGAGCAGCGGCTTTGGCCACTTTGGCGGGCAGGCCGGCATTGCCGAGTTCACTGACCTGCGCTGGGTCACCGTGCAGACGACGCCGCGCCACTACCCCTTCTAGGCCGTGCCGCCACACCCAGACAACGCCATCCAACCAGCGCCGGATCGCGGCGACGCCTATGATCAGAATCGCAATTCTCGGGGCCGGGGCCATGGGCTCGCTGTTTGGCGCACGCCTTGCCCAAGCGGGCCATATCGTCACCTTGATCGATGTCAACGACGCGCATCTCGACGCGATCCGCCGCTTCGGCCTGCGCCTGCAGACAGATGAGGCGGACCGGCGGGTCCACGGCATGCGGGCGGTGCGCCCGGAACAGGCGGATGCCATCCCCGATCTGCTGATCGTCTTCACCAAATCCATGCACACGCGCGCCGCGCTGACGGGCGTGCACCACCTGCTGGGGCCCGACACGGTTGTGCTGACGTTGCAGAACGGCCTGGGCAGCGTCGATGCGATTTCCGACTTCGTGCCGGCGCAGCGGCTTCTGATTGGCGTCACCACATGGCCTGCCGACCTGGTCGGCCCCGGGCACGTGCATTCGCACGGCGAGGGCGGGATCCGGATGATGAGCGCCGATGGCGTGGACCGGCCCGCCGTGGCGGGGACGGTAGCGGCGCTGGAGCGCGCCGGGCTGCGCTGCCACGCCGATGCGGACGTGTGGGCCGCGATCTGGGAGAAGGTGGCATTCAACGCCGCGCTGAACCCCCTTTGCGCGGTCACTGGCAGCACCGTGGACCAGCTGCGCAACATCCCGGATGGCACGGCGCTCGCCTTGTCCGTGGCGGCCGAGGTGCTGGCCGTGGCCAGGAGTCATGGCGTGGCTGTCGATGCGGACAAGGTCGGCGCCAATGTGTTGCACGCCATCGGCCACCACATCGGCCACAAGCCTTCCATGCTGCAGGACATCCTTGCCGCCCGGCGCACCGAGATCGATGCGATCAACGGCGCCGTGGTGGCCGCGGCGCGCCGCAGCGGGGTGCCGGTGCCGTGCACCGAGAGCCTGCTGCAACTCGTCCGGCTGATCGAAGCCCGGGCGGCAAATGGCGGGCAGGGCGCCAGCCCGCTCCGGCAGCACTGAGCCACGGCACGCCGCGGCCTCAAGACGTAATACGTAGTACGCGATACGCAAGACGCAATACAAAAAAGCGCTGGCCCCGGCCAAAGCGCCCATCGACAGGAGACACGCATGAACACGCCTATGAGTACGCCTATGAGTACGCATCTGTTCCGCGCCATTGCGGCGCAAGCGCCCGGCGCGCATCGCCATGGAGCGGCGGCATGAGCGCGAACCTGCAGCAAGCCGGCACGCCCGTCGACGTGGGCAGCGTGCTCGACGACGGCCCTTACACGACCATGCAGAAGATCGTCGTGATGCTGGCCGCGCTGTCCATCGTGATGGACGGCTTCGATGGCCAGTTGATCGGCTTCGCGATTCCCGTGCTGATCAAGGAGTGGGGCATCACCCGCAGCGCCTTCGCGCCCGCGGTGGCGGCCGGGCTGGTGGGCATGGGCATCGGCAGCGCGTGCGCGGGCCTGTTGGCGGATCGCTTCGGGCGCAGGTGGGCCGTGATCGGCAGCGTCTTCCTGTTCGGCGCGGCCACCTGCGCCATCGGCTTCGCCCCGGACACGACCACGATCGCCGTGCTGCGCCTGATCGCCGGGCTGGGCATCGGCGGCGCTTTGCCAAGCTCCACCACCATGACGGCCGAGTTCACCCCGGCACGCAGCCGCACGCTGGCGGTGACGGCCACGATCGTCTGCGTGCCGCTGGGCGGCATGCTGGCCGGCCTGTTTGCCAGCGTGGTCCTGCCGGCCTACGGCTGGCGCGGCTTGTTCTTTATCGGCGGCGCCCTGCCGCTGGGCCTGGGCGTGCTGCTGATGCTGGTCCTGCCCGAGTCGCCGCGCTTCCTGGTGCGCCGAGCGCACCGGTGGGACGAACTGCGCCGGCTGCTCGGCCGCATGTCCAGGCCGCTGCCCGCGAACGCCGTCTTCACCGACCTGGCCGAGCGCGGCGCGGAAAGCCGCAAGGGCTTCGGCGCGCTGTTCGCACCCGGGCAGGCGCGCGACACGCTGGCGATCTGGTGCGCGTTCTTCATGTGCCTGCTGGCCGTCTACAGCGCCTTTAGCTGGCTGCCGACCATGCTGGCGTCGGAGGGGTTGAACGTGGCGGTCGCGGGTTCCGGCCTGACCGCCTACAACCTTGGCGGCGTCATCGGCGCGCTGTGCTGCGCGGTTGCCATCGCGCGCTTCGGCTCGCGCTGGCCGCTGGCGATCTGCTGCGCCGGCGGGGCGGCCAGCGCGCTGTTGCTGCAAGGCGTGGATGTCCGCCACAGTACGGGGTTGCTGATCGTTGGCCTGGGCGTGCACGGCATGTTCGTCAATGCGGTGCAGTCGACCATGTACGCGCTGTGTGCCTTCGTGTACCCCACGGCAGTGCGGGCCACCGGCACGGCGTCGGCGCTGGCCTTTGGCCGCCTCGGGGCAATCCTCAGCGCCTTCGCGGGCGCGGCGGTGATCACTGCGGGCGGCGCGTCGTCCTACCTCGGCATGCTCGGCGCGGCGATGGCCGCCGTGCTGGTGGCGCTGCTTGCGGTCAAGGGGCATATCCCGAAGCTGGCGCGTACGCCGGCCAGCGGTGACGCGGTCCTCGCACGCAGCTGAGGCCAGGGCCGGTACATCCGGAATTCGCTATGATCCGGGATCGGAACCGTCTTTCGCGCGGCCGGCTTCCCCAGGTGCGCCGAGGCAGATAGCCGCGCCCGGAGGCCAGGCGGCGCGCGCCCATGCCAATGACCCAGATGATCAGCAAAACGCCTGTCGCTTCAGCCCAACCCGAAGCGCAGGCGGCCGCCCTGTTGCAACAATCCGAACGGATCGTCACCGATGCCGATGGCTGCCGCATGGTCTGGCGCCGCTTTGGCCAGGGGCAACCCGTGGTCCTGCTGCATGGCGGGCATGGGAGCTGGCTGCACTGGGTGCGTAATATCGAGGCGCTGGCCGCGCACCGCACGGTGTGGGCGCCGGACATGCCGGGGTTTGGCGAGTCGGACGATATCGCCAGCGATCTTTCCGTGATGACCGGCACGCTTGTCGAGGGCATCAGGCAACTGCCCGGCTGCGACAAGGCGCTCAGCCTGGTTGGCTTCTCCTTCGGCGGGCTGGTGGCCGCCAACGTGGCCGCGTCGCGCGGCACGGTGCGCCGGCTGGTGCTGATGGGCTCAGGCGGCCATGGCGGCATCCGCCGCCAGCAGCGTGCGCTGGTGGACTGGCGCAAGGCCGCGGACGCCGAGGCCCTGGCGGTGGCGATGCGCTACAACCTGGCGGCGTTCATGATGGCCGACCCGGCCAAGATCGACGCCATGGCCATGTACGCGCATACCGAGTCATGCCGCCTCACGCGCTTTCGCAGCAAGAACATCTCCCGCTCCGGCGACCTGCGCGGCGCGCTGGACCGCTTCGGCGGCGAGGTGCTGCTGGCCTGGGGCGAGCACGACGTCACGGCGGATCCCGTCCCGGCCATCGCGGCAATGACCCGGGGCAGCCCGCGCCGCGAAGGCCGCGTCATTGCCAATGCGGGCCACTGGGTCCAGTACGAGGCCCACGAGCCAGTCAACGCGTTGCTGGACGGGTGGTTGCCGAAATAGCCGGCGCGGTGGCGGCCGGGTACGTCTTCTGGTAATGCACCGTGAACGTCCCTAGCGCCGCCAGCGCGGCCTGCGGGTCGTGGCTCGGCTTGACGGCGAAGGCATCGAAGCCGCAACGCGCCATGTAGTGCACGGTATCGATCATCACGTCGCCCACCGCGCGCAGCTCGCCGCCCCAGCCATATTGCGTGCGCAGCAGCTGCGCCAGCGAATAGCCGCGCCCGTCGGTATAGACCGGGAAGTCGATCGCCAGGTGCGCGATGCCGGTGGCATCGATGGTGGCGGCGCCCGCCTCAAGCAGGTCTTCAGGGTCCGCATCCGGGCCGAGGTACACGGCCACCGGGTGGCGGCGCCGGCGCAGGGCGTCGTGGGCTGCGCGCCATGTGGCAAGGGTGACCAGCCAGCCGTTTTCATCCGGCGGCAGCGCGTGTGTTGTCGATGTCGATGTCGATGCCGAAACCGGCGCGTTCTCGTCCGGCACGAAGGCGCGCCAGATGTCTGCTTCCAGCTGGCCGTTGCGAATCACATTGTTTGGCGGTGGCAATGATTGGAGATCAGGCACGGGCTTCCTCCGCTTGCTGCCGCCGCGCGACGATCCTCGGGTCCTGGTAGACCGCCTGCTTGAAGGGGTCCGGGCCAACCCGCTCCACCACGTCGATAAACCGCTCCGCCTCGCTGTCGCGCAGGGACAGGTAGGTATCGATCAGCAGCGCCACCACATCCGGGATTTCATCGCGCGCGAACGACGGGCCGATGATGCGGCCGATCGCCGCGCCGCCGCCCTTGTGCGGGTCCAGCAGCGCATGGCCGGCCGCGCCGTTCTGGCGCCCGCCGATGGTCACCTGGTACCACTCCTCGCCGGCCTTGTCCACGCCGAGGATGCCGATATGGCCCACGTGGTGGTGCCCGCAGGAGTTGATGCAGCCGGAGATGTTCAGGTCCAGCTCGCCGATCTCGAACAGGTAGTCCAGGTCGTCGAAGCGGCGCTGGATGGCCTCGGCCAGTGGAATCGACACCGCGTTGGCCAGCGAGCAGAAATCCCCGCCCGGGCAGGCAATGATATTGGTGAGCAGGCCGATGTTGGCGGTGGCCAGGTTCAGCGCGTCCAGCGCTTGCCAGAGCGCAAACAGCGCGCCCCGGCGCACGTCGGCCAGGATCAGGTTCTGCTCGTGCGAGACCCGCAGCTCGCCAAAGCCGAAGCGCTCCGCCAGGTCCGCCACCGCATCCATCTGGTCGGCGGTGATGTCGCCGGGCGGCATGCCGGTGGCCTTCAGCGAGACCGTCACGGCGGCGTAGCCGGGCACGCGATGCGCGTGCACATTGCTGCGCAGCCAGCGGGCAAAGCGCGGATGCGCCGCCGCCAGCTCGGGATCCGGGCCGGCCTCGTGCGCCGCCGCGGGATCATAGTCCGGCAGGGTGAAGCGGCCCGCCACGCCGGCCACGAAGTCCGCGCTGACCGTGTCCGGGCCGCCGCGGATCCGCTGCCATTGCTCGTCCACCTGTTGCGCGAACACGCCCGGCGTCAGGTCCTTGACCAGGATCTTGATGCGCGCCTTGTACTTGTTGTCGCGCCGGCCGTGCAGGTTGTAGACCCGCAGCGTGGCCTGCAGGTAGGTGAGCAGGTCGGACCAGTGCACGAAGGCGTTGATCAGCTTGCCGACCATGGGCGTGCGGCCCATGCCGCCGCCCACCCACACGCGGAAGCCAAGCTCGCTATCGCGCTCCACGGCTTGCAGGCCGATATCGTGCACGCCCACCGCTGCGCGGTCCGTGGTGGCACCGCTCACCGCGATCTTGAACTTGCGCGGCAGGAAGGCAAACTCGGGATGCAGCATCGACCACTGGCGGATGATCTCGCACCACACCAGGGGGTTCACGATCTCATCCGGCGCCAGCCCGGCGAAGTGGTCGGTGGTGGTGTTGCGGATGCAATTGCCGCTGGTCTGGATGGCGTGCATCTGCACGGTCGCCAGTTCCGCCAGGATAGCGGGGGCGTCCTCCAGGCGCGGCCAGTTGAACTGCATGTTCTGCCGCGTGCTGAAGTGCCCGTAGCCGCGGTCAAAGCGGCGCGCTATCTCGGCCAGCTTGCGCAGTTGCCGCGACACCAGCATGCCGTACGGAATCGCCACGCGCAGCATGGGCGCATGCCGCTGGATGTAGAGGCCGTTCTGTAGCCGCAGCACGCGGAACTCGTCCTCGGTGAGCTGGCCGGTGAGAAACCGTTCGGTCTGGCCGCTGAACTGCGCAACGCGCTGGTCGACCAGTTGCTGGTCGACGGTGTCATACACATACATGAAGCACTTCCAGGTGTGCCGTGCGGGGAAGGGGGGAGTTCACCCCCGCCGGCGAGGGGCTTGTGGGTAGCCATGAGGCTAGCGCCCCTTGCCCGTGCCGAACAGGAGCAGAAGGGGCCTGTTCGGGCCGGAGCAGATGCCTTGCCGGTGCCTTGTTGTTTCAAATTGAATGATATACGATGCGTATATCACATATCATTTATGGGTTCATCATGAGTCGCATCCTGATCGACCTTGCGGAGGACCAGCTGCAAGCGCTGGCCGCCATTGTCGAGGCAGAAAGGCGCCCTCGGGCGGTAGTCATTCGCGAGGCAATTCAAGCGTACATAGCGCAGCGCAAGCCCGGCCTGGCCTCTGACACCTTCGGGCTTTGGAAGCACCGCGAGGTGGATGGCCTTGCGTATCAGGAAAAGCTGCGGGAGGAGTGGTGAACGCGCTCTTCGATACCAACATCCTGATCGACCACCTGAACGGAATCGAAGAGGCAATGATCGAGATGCGCCGCTACGAGTCAAAGGCGATCAATGTCATCACCTGGATGGAGGTGATGGCCGGCGCAACGGCTGAAGAAGAGCAGACATTGCGCGCGTGGCTCAATACGTTCCGGCTGATTGCAGTCGATGATGCGGTTTCCTCTCGCGCCGTCCAGATTCGAAAGACCGCGCGAATCAAGCTGCCTGATGCGATTATCTGGGCGTCCGCGCAAGCGCATTCCATGTTGCTGGTCACACGCAATACCAAAGACTTCTCAATCAGCGAGCCTGGTGTGCGGATTCCCTATCAACTCAAATAACTCAAATGAGCGAGAGCGCGCCCATCGCCGCCAGTCGCTATTCTTCCTCGCAGCCCGGCGCTGCCATGCCAGTCATTTCCCGGCCACGCCATCCAGCCGCTCCACGGCCTGCACCGCTGCCGCGCGGGCGGCCGGTGACACCGTGAGCATGATGTGGCCGGTGCCGGGCACCAGCGTGACCGGAATATCCGGGCGGCCCGCATCGGTGAACACCTGTGCAAACCTGGCGGCGACAAACACTTCATCGTCCTGCCCGGCCAGTACCGCCGCCGGCTTGTGGATCTCGCGAATATCGCGCTGGTAGTCCTCATCGGGCTGGAAATTCGTCGCCAGCGCGTAGGAATAGGACGGCGTCAGTTCGGCGCGCGGTGCGTCGTTGATGGCAAAGGCCAGAACGGGCAAGTGGTTGAAGGCGGTGATGCCGATCCGGTTCAGCAGCGTGAGCGCGATCACGCGCGGTACGCCGACCGAGACCCAGCCGCCGGCGTCGGGGCGGAACGTGGGCGCGCGGCGGTTCGTAAAGGGCGCCATGAACAAGTAGTTGTCAAACAGCGCGTGGCGCGCGCCGCCCGCCACGCGCAGCGCAAAGCCGCCGCCTGATGAGAATCCCACCAGCGTCTTCGGGCCGGCGGGCTGAACGGCGCTCACAAAGTCCTCCAGGTCGTCATCGAGCTGCCCGATGTAGGCAATGTCGCCACGCGGGCCGGAGGCCCCGTGGCCGCGCATATCCAGGGCGTAGGCCGTGAAGCCGGCCTGCGCGAAGCGCTGCGCAAGCGGATGCATGCTCTGGCTGTTGGCCGAGGAGCCATGCACCAATACCACGCTGCCTCGGCTGGGCAGGCCGCCGGCAGGGGGATAGCGGCGGTAGGTGAGCTGCGCGCCGTCGCGTGCCGCGTAATGTGCCGGGGCCGCAAGCGCAGAGAAATCCACGTCCTTGAACGGATCGCTGATGCTTAGCATCGGTTTTGGCCGGGTCGGGCCGCCTGCGGCCAGCGCTGCGGCAAGGGCCACGAGCATCACGGAAAGTATGGCGGAGACGGCGAGCGTGGCGGTTCGAAGTTTCACGGTATTCGCTTTACGCAAGGGGTGGATTGCAGAAGGGACCGCGCTGTCGGGACAGAATCGAAAAGTGCGCTAGTCCAGCCAGGAAGCTAGCACCGAATCCGCCACCGCGCGACATCCGTTGGTGGAGGGCGTGAATTCTTCCACATGCGTCAAGAGTGTTTTCCCATCGCGGCATTTCTTTCCGCCCGGCGGAAGGCTAACGTGCATTGGCGCGTCCGCTGGCTGTGGTCTCTGGCTGCTCAACGCCACAAGCGCTGGACAAGACACACGACAAGCGGGCACAGATCCCGATCCTTGCGGAGGAAGACAAAGCCATGCCAACGTCATTTTTATACGTGGCCCAGCCCACGCGCGTGCTATTTGGCGCGGGCACCCTGAGCCAGGTGGGGCAAGAACTGGAACGGCTGGGCGCCAGGCGGGCGCTGGTGCTGTGCACACCCAACCAGGCCGAAGACGCAACGCGGCTGTCCGATGCGCTCGGGCCGTTGTCCGCCGGCATTTACCCTGGCGCGGTAATGCACGTGCCGGTGGAATCCGCCCGCGCGGCGATTGCGCATGCGCAGGAAGTGGGCGCGGATTGCATGATCGCCCTTGGCGGTGGGTCGACCACCGGGCTGGGCAAAGCCATCGCGCTGACCTCCGGCCTGCCGATCCTGGCGATTCCCACCACCTACGCCGGGTCCGAGATGACGCCGATCTATGGCCTCACCGACGCGGGCCTGAAGAAAACCGGCCGCGACCCGCGCGTGCTGCCGCGCACCGTGATCTACGATCCCGCGCTGACCGTGGGCCTGCCGGTGGCCTTGAGCGTGACCAGCGGCCTGAACGCCATCGCCCACGCTGCCGAGGGGCTGTACGCTGAGGATGCCAACCCGGTGACGTCGCTGATGGCGGAGGAGGGCATCCGGGCGCTGGCCAGCGGCATTCCCCGCGTGTTTGCTGCGCCCACCGACCTGGATGCCCGCGCCGATTGCCTCTACGGCGCATGGCTGTGCGCAACGGTGCTGGGCAGCGTCGGCATGGCGCTGCACCACAAGCTGTGCCATACGCTGGGCGGCAGTTTCAACCTGCCCCATGCCGAGACGCACACGGCGGTGCTGCCGCACGCCATGGCCTATAACGCCATGGCCGCGCCGGATGCCATGGCGCGGATCCGCCGGGCCATGGGCGGCGAGGGCGTCTCCGCCGCCGCCGCGCTTTACGACCTGGCCGCCCGCCTTGGCGCGGCCACGGCGCTGCGCGATATCGGCATGAAAGCCGAGGACCTGGACCGCGCCGCGGATATCGCCATGGCCAACCCGTACTGGAATCCGCGCCCGATCGAGCGCGCGCCGATTCGCGAATTGCTGCAGGCCGCCTTTGAAGGCGTGCGCCCGGACTGAGCGGGCCCGCAAACACACAACGCACAACACACAACGCACAACACAAAACGCGCAACGCATCGGAGACGAACAATGCAAATCGGCTTTATCGGAATCGGCAAGATGGGCTTGCCCATGGGGCGTCACCTGGCCGCCGCCGGGCACGCTGTCGAAGGCTTCGACCTGTCGCCCGCCGTGCTGGAAGCCGGGCGCCAGGTCGGGCTGAAGACGACCGGCTCGCTCGCGCAGGCAACCGCCGGCAAGGACGTTGTGTTCAGCTCGCTGCCGCACGACGCGGCCTTCGAGGCCGTGGGCGCGCAAGTGGCGGAGCTGGCCGCGCCGGGCACGCTGTATATCGATACCAGCACGGTGTCGCCGCAAGCGTCTGCCCGCGTGGCCGCCGTGCTGGCGCAGCGCAACATCCCGTACCTGCGCGTGACGGTATCCGGCAACAACAAGATGGCCGAGGCGGCGCAGCTGACCGCGCTGGTGTCCGGCCCGGCGGCCGCCTATGCGGTGGCAAAGCCGCTGCTGGCCGCGCTCGGGCCGGCCCAGTTCTACCTGGGCGAAGCCGAGCAGGCGCGCCTGATGAAGCTGGTGGTGAACCTGATGATCGGCCTGACCTCCGGCATGCTGGCCGAGGCGCTGGCACTCGGCGCCAAGGGTGGCCTCAAATGGCAGGACATGTGGTCCGTGATCACCACCAGCGCGGTGGCCGCGCCCATCGTCAAGGCCAAGTCCGCGCAGCTGTTGGAGAACGACTACACGCCCACCTTCACCGTGGACCAGATGCTCAAGGACGTGGGATTGATCCTGGATGCGGGCGCCGACCTGCGCGTGCCGCTGTCGCTCACCGCGCTGCTGGGCCAGATGCTGCAGGGCGCCGCCGCGCAGGGCATGGCCGGCGACGACTATGCCGCGGTGATCAAGTCCGCGCGGCTCGCCGCCGGGCTGCCCAGCATCAATGGCTAGGCAGGGCGCTTAAGCGCACCGTCACGACGTCCACTTGCGCTCGTAGTCCATGTGCTCGAAGTGCGCCACCAGATAGTCGATGAACAGGCGCACCTTGGCGGCCAGGTAGCGCCGGCTCTGGAAGGCGATGTTGATGGTGAGCCGGGGCAGGTCCCAGTCGTCCAGCACCGGGATCAGCCGGCCCGCCACGATATCGTCGTAGACGATGTACTTGGGCTGCACCAGGATGCCTAGGCCCTCCAGCGCGGCCGCACGGATCACCTGGCCGTCGTTGGACTCCAGCTTGCTGCGCACCGTGACCGTCTTCTCCTCTGCATTGCGGGTGAAGGCCAGCTCGTGTGGCCGGTTGGCGTACGAGTAGATCAGCATGTGGTGGCGTAGCAGGTCGTCGACTTCGCGCGGCGTGCCCATGCGGTCCAGGTAGCGCGGCGAGGCGGCCAGGATGCGGCGCGTCTCGGCCAGCCGGCGCACGGTCAGGCCGGAATCCGGCTCGAACTCCCGCGTGCGGATGGCCAGGTCGATGCCGCTGTCCATGATGTCGTAGTAGCGGTTGGCCGCAAGGATGTTCACGTCCACCTTGGGGTAGAGGCTGGTGAAATCCGGCAGCAGCGGCGCGAGGTGCTTCATGGAAAACGACAGCGACGCGGTGACCGTGAGCGTGCCGCCCGGCTCCAGCACATTGGCGTTGACCGCGGCTTCCGCCTCCTTCATTTCCGTCAGCACGCCCTTGCAACGCCGGAAAAACTCGTGCCCCACATCGGTCAGGTAAAGCCGGCGCGTGTTGCGCTCGATCAGCCGCGCCGATAGCCGCTGCTCCAGCGAGGTGAGGTAGCGGCTTGCCGCCGCGTTGGAAATGTCCAGGCTCTCGGCGGCCTTGCTGATGCTGCCCAGCTCCGCGATCTGGACGAAGAGTTCGAACTCGGTCCAACGGTCCATGCCTTGTCTCCCCGCGTGCTTCTTGGTCCGCCGCGCGAGCCATTTTGATTCTCTCGCCTGGCGGAAAGAAGATTTCCTTATCCGTCGTTTTTTTCCATTTGCCGGCAGTATAGAGTTTGTTCCAGCGCTTGTCAGGCATGACAGGACGCCTGCAAAACCCAGAGCGGCGCGCCGGCCACAGGCAGCGCCGCCAGGCAACGGAGACACACCCATGATCCTGGTACGCGGGGCCACCCTGGTCACCATGGAACCCGCCCTCGGCGAGTTCACCGGCGACCTGCTGATCGACGGCGAGCGCATCGCCGCCATCGCGCCGCATCTTGAAGCGGACGGCGCCGAGTTGATCGACGCTCGCGGCTTCATCGTCGCCCCCGGCTTTGTCAACGCGCATATGCACACCTGGCAGACCGCGCTGCGCGGCGTTGCCTCGGGCTGGACGCTGACCGAGTACTTCCGGCAGATGCACGCCGGGCTGGCCACGCGCTTCACGCCCGATGACATCGGCATTGCCACGCTTGTCGGCGCCTGGAACCAGCTCGATTGCGGCACCACCACGCTGGTGGACTGGTGCCACAACAACCCCACGCCGGCGCACAGCGATGCCGCGCTGGACGCGCTGGATCATGCCGGCATCCGCGCCGCGTTCCTGCACGGCTCGCCCAAGCCGGACCCCAAGCCCGGCGCGCTGCCGTTCTGGGAAACGCCGCACCCGCGCAGCGAGGTGGAGCGTTTGTCCCGGCGGCTGCAAGGCTCGTCCTTGCTAAGCCTCGGCCTGGCCATCCTCGGCCCGCATTACTCGACGCTGGAAGTCGCGCTGCACGATTTTGCGCTGGCGCGGGAATTTGGCCTGCTGGCCAGCATGCACCAGGGCGGCGGCAGCGCCCGCACGCCGCAGGGGTGGGACCGGCTTGAGCAGGCCGGGCTGCTTGGTCCCCATATCAACATCGTGCACGGCAACAACCTCACGCACGCGCAGCTGGCGCGCTTCGTCGGGCTGGGCATGAGTTTCTCTGTCACGCCGGAGAACGAACTGACGCAGGGCCACGGTTTCCCGATCACGGGCCGGCTGACGCGCCTGGGCGCCGCGCCGTCGCTCGGCGTGGACCTGGAATCGGGTTTGTCCGGCGAGATGTTTATCGCCGCGCGCATGGCGCTGGGCATCCAGCGCGCGCTGGACCATGCCGAGTACCGCCAGCAGTACGGTGGGATCGCTCCCGCGCACGCGGTGAGCTGCCGCGATGCGCTGGACTGGATCACGCTGGCCGGCGCGCGGATGCTCGGCATGCAAGACCGCATCGGCTCGCTGGCCGTGGGCAAGCAGGCCGACCTGGTGATGATCGACGCCCGCAAGCTCAACATGATGCCGCTGCACGATCCGGTGAGCGCCATCGTGATGCAGGCCAGCCTGGCCAATATCGACAGCGTGTTCGTGGCAGGCAAGGCGCGCAAGCGCCACGGCCGGCTGCTGGTGGACGGGCTGCCGGGCAAGCTTGAGGCGCTGCGCGCGTCGGGCGAACGCCTGGCGGCGGGGCGGTGAGCGCAAGCGATGCCCCGCAGGCAAAAAGGAAGGGCAGGCGCATCAACGTGCCGCCAGCGCTAGAAGACCACGAACCGAACGATACCAACGATAAGGAGGAGACCACATGCATCGACAACCCGCCCCGCACGGCATCGGCGCCGGCAAGATCTTCAGGCTCGCATCATGAATGCAATCACCGAAATCGCGCCGCTGTTCGAGATGCGCGGCATCTGCAAGAACTTCCCCGGGGTGAAGGCGCTGGACGATGTGTCGTTCGCCATCTACCCCGGCGAGGTGCACATGCTGCTGGGCGAGAACGGCGCCGGCAAATCGTCGCTGATGAAGGTGCTGTGCGGCGTCTACGTGGCCGATGCCGGCGAGTTCTATCACGACGGCAGCCCGGTGGCGATCACCAGCCCGGCCGACACCATGCGCCTGGGCATCGCGGTGATTTTCCAGGAGTTCTCGCTGGTGCCCTACCTGGACATCGCGCAGAACATCTTCCTGGGCCGCGAGCCGCGCGGGCGCATTCCCGGCTCCGTCGATGCCGCCAGGATGCACGCCGAAGCGCGCCGCATCCTCGATATCCTGGGCATGGAGGTGAGCACCCGCACGCCGGTGCATGCGCTGGGCGTGGCCCAGCAGCAGATGGTGGAGATCGCCAAGGCGCTGTCGCAGAACGCGCGCATCCTGGTGCTGGATGAGCCCACCGCGGCGCTGTCCGACCGCGAGACGGAGAAGCTGTTCGCCGTGATCGCGCGGCTCAAGGCCGATGGCGTGTCGATGATCTATATCTCGCACCGCATGGCGGAGGTCTTCGCGCTGGGCGACCGCATCACCATCTTGCGCGACGGCCGCAAGGTAGGCGCCTGCCTGCCCGGCGACGCGACCCCGGACGAGCTGGTGGCGCGCATGGTCGGGCGCAAGGTCGACATGAGCTACAGCCGCGAGCGCAGCGCGCAACTGGGCGAAGTGGCGCTGGATGTGCGCAACGTCAGCGCGGACAGCGGCATCGCGGATATCAACCTGCAGGTGCGCGCCGGCGAGATCGTGGGGCTGGCCGGGCTGGTGGGCTCGGGCCGCAGCGAGGTGGCGCGCGCCGTGTTTGGCGCGGACCCGATCCGGCAGGGCGAAATCCACATCTCTGGCAAGCGTCTCACCGGCGGCCCGGACCGCGCTCGTGAACTGGGTGCCGCGCTGATTCCGGAAAGCCGCAAATCGGAGGGGCTGGCGCTGATCCGCACGGTGCGCGACAACCTGCTGCTGGCCGGCTTGCAGCGTGCCTTTCCCGCGCGCTGGTATCGCGCGGACAAGGCCGAGGCGCTGGCCGAGCGCGAGATCGCGCGGCTGCGCATTGCCACGCCCGACGGCAACCAGCTGGCGCAGTTCCTCTCCGGCGGCAACCAGCAAAAGATCGTGATCGGCAAATGGCTGGTCGCCGAAGCGAAGCTGTTTATCTTCGACGAGCCCACGCGCGGCATCGACGTAGGCGCCAAGGCCGAGATCTTTGCCCTGATCGACAGCCTGGTGAAGCAGGGCGCCGGCGTGCTGCTGATCAGCTCCGAACTGCCGGAGATCATCAATGTCTGCGACCGCACCTATGTCATGCGCGGCGGGCGCATCGCCGGCGAAGTCGCCCATGGCGAGATGACCGAAGAACGCATTCTGCAACTGGGGATGAATGATGCTTGATACCAACGCACTACCGCGGCCGCTCGGCCTGTCCATCGGCAAGGTGCCCGGATCGGTCTGGGTGCTGCTGCTGCTTTCGCTGGGCTTCAGTGTGACGGGCTCGGGCTTCCTGAGCGTGGAGAACCTGCTGAACATCGGCACGCAATCCACCATCCTGCTGCTGATCGCCTTGCCGATGACGCTGATCATCATGACCGAAGGGCTGGACCTGTCGATGGGCGCCGTGCTGACGCTGTGCGGCGTGGTGCTGGCGATGGTGATGGTGGCCACGGAATCGCTGCCCCTGGCCTTGGGCGCGGCGCTGCTTACCGGGCTGGCGTTCGGCCTGCTCAACGGTGCGCTGGTGTCGTGGCTGGAGATCCCGCCGTTCGTGGCCACGCTCGGCACGCTGGGCGCCGCGCAGGGGCTGGCGCTGGTGGCCACCGATGGCCAGAGCGTGACCGGCATCGGCGACACGATTCCGCTGATCTACGCCGGGCAACTGCTGGGCGTGCCGCTCCCGGTCTGGATCGCGGTGGTGTTCTACGGCCTGTTCCACTGGCTGCTCTACCACACCCGCTTTGGCGCCTATGTGTTCGCGCTGGGCGGCAACCGCGAGGCGCTCAAGTTCTCCGGCGTGCGCATCAATGTCTATCTGATCGCCGTCTATGCGCTGGGCGGGCTGATGGCGGGCGTGGCCGCGCTGCTGCTCACGGCGCGCATGAATGCCGGGCACCCCACGGCGGCCATCGGGCTGGAGTTCGACGCCATCGCCGCGGTGGCGGTGGGCGGCACCACCTTCGACCGCGGCAACGGCTGGCTGCCCGGCACGGTGCTGGGGGTGCTGGCGGTGGGCGTGCTGCGCAACGGGCTCAACCTGGTGGGCGTGCAGTCGTCGGTGCAGGTGGCGGCCATCGGGCTGCTGGTGCTGGTGGTGCTGCTGATCGAATCGTTCAAGGGGAAAGCATGAACACGGCGACTCTGTTCCCGCCACTCTCGGCGGATGCCCGCTCGTTTGCCTACCGGCTGTTCGCGCTCGGCCTGCTGTGCCTGCTGCTGGCGGTGGCATCCGATGCGTTCCTGACGCTGGGCAACATCCTCAACGTGCTGCGCCAGGCCAGCCTGCTGTTCCTGCTGGCGTCAGGCGTGACGCTGGTGATCCTGACCGGCGGGCTGGACTTGTCGGTGGGCGCCAACGTGGCCATGTCGGCTTGCGTGGCGGCCACCGTGATGAAGGCCACCGGCTCCACCATGCTCGGCGTGGGGGCGGGGCTGGGCACCGGCGCCCTGATCGGGCTGGCCAACGGCCTGCTGGTGGCCATGCTGCGCATCCCGCCATTCATTGCCACCTACGGCATGTTGTGGGTGCTGCACGGCGTCACCTACTGGTTCATGGCGGGCGAGACCATCCACGGCTTTCCACCAGCGTTTCGGGCGATCGGCAGCGGCTACCTGTGGGGCGTGCCCATTCCTGTCTACCTGATGCTGGCGTTCCTGGTGGCGGGCACCGCCATGTCGCAGAAGACCACCTATGGCCAGGAGATCTACGCCATCGGCGCCAATCCCGTCGCGGCCCGGCTCTCCGGCGTGCCCGTCAAGCGGCGGCTGGTGCTGGTGTACCTGGTGAGCGGCGCCATGGCCGGCATCGCCAGCCTGGTGTTCCTGGCGCGGCTCAACTCGGCCGAGGGCGACATTGGCGAGGCGCTGACGCTGCCCGCCATCGCCGCGGTGCTGATCGGCGGCACCTCGCTGTTCGGCGGCGTGGGCCGGGTATCCGGCACGCTGGTCGGCGCCATCATCCTCACGCTGGTGCTCAACGGCATGAACCTGCTCACCGTCAGCGCCAACTGGCAACCGCTGGTGACGGGCGTGATCGTGGTGCTGGCGGTATTCCTGGATACGCTGTCGCGCAAGCGGCTGGGCGTGAGGTCTTAGCTCGACGTCGTCAAACAAGGCCGTCAAACAAGGTCGTCAATCGAGGTGGCAGCTTTTCATCAAAGACAAAGGAGACAACATGAACGTACGTAACCTGAAGAATTTGGCCGGCCTGCTGGCCCTCGGCATCCTGGCCGCACCGGCCCACGCGGACGGTGAACGCATCGCGGTGTTCACCAAGAACCAGACCAACCCGTTTTTCCAGGTCGTGCGCCAGGGCGCGGACGCCGCGGCCAAGAGCATGAACGCGCGCGTCACCCACTACATCCCCACCAAGCCGGACAGCATCCCGGAGCAGATGAGCCAGATCGAGGACGTGATCGTCAAGAAGGCCGACGCCATCGTCTTCGTCCCGGTGGACTACAAGGCCATGGGGCCGGGCGTGAAGAAGATCAACGCGGCCAACATCCCGGTGGTCAACGTGACCGACAAGAGCGACGTGGGCAACTTTGTCTCCTTCGTCGGCGCCAGCGACTACGACCTGGGGCTGAAGACCGCCACGCACCTGTTCAAGGCCATGGGCGGCAAGGGCAATGTGGTGTTGCTGGAAGGCATCAAGGGCTCGCTGACCAATATCGACCGCGTCAAAGGCATGCACGACGCGCTCAAGGCCTTCCCCGGCATCAAGCTGGTGGCCTCGCAGCCGGCCAACTACCAGCGCCTGCAGGCCCTGCAGGTGATGGAAAACCTGATGCAGTCGTACCCGCAGATCGACGGTATCTTTGCCGCCAACGACGCCATGGCCATCGGCGCGATCGAGGCGCTGCAGGGCGCCAACCGCAAGGCGCTGGTGTCCGGCATCAACGGCACGCAGGAGGCCATCGACGCGATCAAGGCCGGCACCATGCTCGCCACCGGTGACTACAATGGATTTGCCCAGGGTTGCCTGGGCATGACCGCCGCCATCCGCAAGCTGCGCGGCATGCCGGTCACGCAGAGCATCGTGCTGCCGGCCACGGTGGTGGACAAGACCAACTACCAGTCGATCGACATCCCGGTGAGCAAGCGTGCCTGCCCGCGTTGGGAAGATGCCACCAAGGCCTGATCCTGATGTCCGCAAGAGCGTCCGCAAGAGCATCCACAATACCGCCCGCGGGAACAACCACAAGAGAACACCCATCATGCGCAACCTAGACGAAGAGACCATCACACAGGCCGTGCTGGCGCGGCATGCCGACATGCCCAACGGGCGGCTGAAGGAGATCATGACCAGCCTGGTCCAGCATCTCCACGCCTTTGCCCGCGAAGTGCATCTCACCGAGGCCGAATGGGCCGAAGGCATCAAGTTCCTGACCGAGGTCGGCCACACCTGCACCGGCAGCCGGCAGGAGTTCATCCTGCTGTCCGACACGCTCGGCCTGTCCACGCTGGTCACCGCGCAGAACCACAAGAAGCCGCGCGGCTGCACCGAGGCCACGGTGTTCGGGCCGTTTTACGTGGACGACGCGCCAGAGTACGAACTGGGCGCCGACGTAGCCAACGGCATGACCGGCGAGCCCTGCTATGTCAGCGGCAAGGTCAAGAGCGTGACGGGCGAGGCGGTGCCGAACGCGCGGCTGGAAGTTTGGCAGGCGGATTCGGAGGGCTTCTACGATGTGCAGCAGGCGGGCCTTGATGGCCACCAAGGCCGCGGCACGCTGAAAGCCGACGAGAATGGCGGCTTTCACTTCAAGTCGATCGTTGCCGAGTGCTACCCGATTCCGCACGATGGCCCGGTGGGCCGCATGCTCGAGGCCATGGGGCGCCATCCGTGGCGTCCCGCGCACCTGCACTTCATGATCTCGGCGCCGGGGTTCGAGACGCTCATCACCCATGTGTTCCGCGAGGGCGGCGAATACCTGGATTCCGACGCGGTCTTCGGCGTGCGCAGCTCGCTGATCGGGGACTGGGTGCGCAACGAAGCCGGCCCCGCCCCGGACGGCACGTCATCGGCCACGCCGTTTTACACGCTGGATTTCGATTTCATTCTCAACCCGGCACCGGCAGTGCCGGCGCCATCCCGGAGGTAGGCCTCATGCTGTTCGTATTCCATCTTCTCGACAAGCCCGGCACCGGCGAACTGCGCGCCCGCGTGCGCCCGGAGCACAAGATCTATCTCGGCGCCAAGGCCGACAGCATCGCCTTCGCGGGCCCGCTGCTGGCGCAGGACGGCACCACCATGGCCGGCAGCCTGCTGGTGATCGATTTTCCGTCGCTTGCCGAGGCCAAGGCGTGGCTGGCGGGCGAGCCCTTTACGCAGGCCGGCGTCTATGGGCAATCGACCGTGCATGGCTTTAGCAACCTGTGGCCGCAGAAGGTTGGTTTCCCGCCGGCCTGACGTTGGCTGCGCATCAAGAACATCAGGAACATCAGCCAAGATCCGCCAAGATCGGCAAAGGGAGAAATCGTGTCCATCGTCAAACACATCGTGATGTGGAACCTGCGCGGAGAAACCGACGTCGACAAGCAGGACGCCGTGGCGCGGCTCAAGCTTGCGTTCGAAGGGCTTCGGGGCCGTATCCCCGGAATGCGCCACCTGGAAGTCGGCGTGGACTCGAGCAAGGTCAACTACGCCTGCGACGTGGTCCTGTACTCCGAGTTCGAATCGCAAAAGGCGCTGGAGGGGTACGCCACCCACCCGGAGCACCTGCGGGTGAAGGAGGAACTGGGTGACTTGCGCATTGCACGGCACCAGGTGGACTACGAGCCGTCGGCGTGAATGTCCGGCGGCTGCGGGCAGCTTTGCCGCGTCCATGCGAAAATCTACCCCGGCCTGCGCCGATACCGGCAGGCCGATGGGATGAACGCCGGATGCCCGGCCGTTCAAAACGATAATTCGCGCGCGCCAGACAGTTCTCCCCGGACCCGTCTCTCGCGACGCCAAGTGGAGACAGGACATTCCTATGGGCATCACAGAACTTCTGGCGCAGCCGATCGGCAACCTCGCGGACTGCGTCCGCCTGCACGCCGCCGAGCGGCCCGGACATGTCGCGGTCGTCGACAGCCGCGGCTCGCTTACCTATGCCGAATTCGACGCGCTGGCCGACCGCGTTGCCAGCGCCTTGCAACGCGACGGCCTGCAGCCCGGCGCCTCGCTCGCCATCTGCGCGGCAGCGTCCATCGAATACGCCGCTATCCTGATCGGCGGCCTGCGCGCCGGCGTTGCCCTGGTGCCGCTCGCCCCGTCCTCCACGCCGGCAAGCCTGGCTGGCATGGTCGAAGACTCCGACGCCCGGGTGCTCTTTGTCGACGCGGACGTCCTGCGCGAGATCGCGCCGGTGAAGGACAACATCCAGGCCCGCCTCATCGGTTTGGCCGACGCCCCCGCCGGCCTCGCGTTCGAAGCCTGGCTGGCCCCGCACGGCAGCCGCCCGCAAGCGCATTCCATCGCGCCGCAACAGGTGTTCAACATCATCTACTCCTCGGGCACGACCGGCACGCCCAAGGGCATCGTGCACGCCCACGCCCTGCGCTGGAACCAGATCCGCCGTGTCCAGGAATCCGGCGGCTACGGCCCCGACGCCGTCACGCTGATCTCCACGCCGCTGTACTCCAACACCACGCTGGTGAGCTTCATCCCCACGCTGGCGCTCGGCGGCACCGCCGTGCTGATGCCTAAGTTCGACGCGCAGCGCTATCTGCAACTGGCCGCGCAGCACCGCGTCACGCACAGCATGCTGGTGCCGGTGCAATACCAGCGCCTGATGGCGCGCGCGGACTTCGGTGACTACGACCTGTCGTCGTACCGGATGAAGTTCTCCACCAGCGCGCCGCTTTCCGCCGCGCTGAAGGCAGAGATCCTCAAGCGCTGGCCCGGCGGCCTGGTCGAGTACTACGGCATGACCGAAGGCGGCGGCAGCTGCGTGCTGGCCGCGCACGAGTTCCCCAACAAGCTCCACACCGTGGGCAAGCCCATGGAAGGCCATGACATCCGCCTGATCGACGACGACGGCCATGAAGTGCCCGTGGGCGAGATCGGCGAAGTCGTCGGCCATTCCAACGCCATCATGGCCGGCTACCACAAGCAACCGGAGAAGACGAGCGCGGCCGAATGGCGCGACGCCACCGGCAAGCTCTTTATCCGCACCGGCGACGTTGGCCGCTTCGACGAAGACGGCTTCCTCACGCTGATGGACCGCAAGAAGGACATGATCATCAGCGGCGGATTCAACATCTATCCCAGCGATCTCGAAGGGATCCTGCAGCAGCATCCGGACGTGCTGGATTGCGCGGTGGTTGGCGTGCCCTCGCAGCGATGGGGCGAAACGCCGGTGGCATTTGTGGTTCGGCGCGATGGTGCCACGGTGTCTGATGACGCCTTGATGGCCTGGACCAACGAGCAGGTTGGCAAGACGCAGCGGCTCGCCGTGCTGGAACTGGTGGATGTGCTGCCGCGCAGTGCGATCGGGAAGGTGCTCAAGCGGGAACTGCGGGACGGGTTCCGGCCCGGACGGCCGCTGGATTGACGCAAGCGGGCGGGGGCGCGCCCCCGTCGCCAGCGATTGCGCTACTTTTTCCGTGCGCCTTGCCCTGGCCTTTTCACGTCGCCAGCCTGCGGCCACAACGGCGAGCTCACCGAGAAATCCGCCTCGTCCATCGTGATCGCCTTCAGCGACCGGACCACGGCACGCGTGTCCCCCGTGCGCCACTGGAAATAGTAGGACAGGTTGTGCGGCGCCGGCGTGCTCGTCAGCTCCGCCAGCTTGCCGGCGCGCACAAACGGCTCCACATAGGACTGCGGGAACAGGCTGATCCCCACGCCCGCCATCACCATGGCAATCAGGGCCGACAGGCTGTTGCAGACCAGCGCCCTGGGAATCTCCAGCCTCTGCGCCGCCGCCCATTTCTCGAAGGCCTGCGTCAGGCCCGCTTGCGCGCTGAGCATGATCACAGGGTGCTCGGTGAAGTGCCGGGGCGTGAGGACAGTGCCGCAAGCCAGCCGCTGCGGCGCCGCCATCCACTTGTACGCCAGCTCGCCGACCTTCTCCTGTGACAGGTTGGGCGAGGTGCAGGGGCCGGGGATGATCGCGAAATCCAGCTCGCCGCGCTCCAGCTTGCGCTCCAGCTTGAGCGTCAGGTCCACCTGCGGCTCCAGCACCAGGTTCGGGTGCAGCTGGCGCACCCGCGCGACCAGGCTGGGAAACCACGTGGACGCCACCAGCTCGCTGATGCCGAAGCGGCAGCTCCCGCGCAGCGCGCTTGCCATGTCCAGGTCCGCGCGGATGCGGCTTTCGATGTCGAGGATCTGGGCGGCATGCTCAAGCAGGCGCTCGCCCGCGTCGGTGATCACCGAGCGTTGCCCGGTGCGGTCGAACAAGGCCTTTCCCAGATCGTCTTCCAGCTCGGCGATGCGCTTTGACAGCGATGACTGCGTGACATGCAGGCGCGCGGCGGCGACGGAAAAGCTGCCGAGTTTCGCGGCCCAGTAGAACGCTTCGAGTTGCTTGAGTGTCATGGCGATGCCTTGGCCTGGCGCTGCCTTTGCTGCCCGGCCCGCGTGCGGTCATTCCAAAATCTCACCGGGGGACGTGAGGATTTGTCGCTTTCTTCCCGCGCGGGAGGTACGTATCGTCTGGCCATTGTCAATATCGGCTGGGAGAGGGAAAGATCATGCGGCACGGGCTCAAGGCATGCAAGGCATGCAAGGCGGATTACGCAATCCACACGCTGGGCGCGATGCTTTTGTTCGCAACGGGCATGGCGGCGACTCCGGCCAGGGCGCAATGGCCCAGCGATCATCCCATCCAGGTCTATGTCGGGTTTGCCGCCGGCGGCGGCACCGATACCATGGCGCGCACGATGGCGCCGTTCATCCAGCGCTACCTTGGCGCAAACGCCAGCCTGGTGGTGCAGAACAAGCCTGGCGCCGCCAGCGAGATCTCCAACCTCAGCCTGATGCGCTCGGCGCCGGACGGCTACACCATTGGCGTGGTCAACCTGCCGGCCATGGCGTTCTCGCCGCTGTACCGCAAGACCAGCTTCGATCCGGCCGCGCTGCGGCTGGTCGCCCGGGTGCTGAGCGACCCGACCATCCTGGTGACGCGCAAGGATAGCCCGTACAACAACCTGAAGGACGTGGTGGCGGCGTTGAAGAAGACGCCGGCGTCGCTGTCGTTCGGCCACAACGGGGTCGGGACGAACGGGCACCTGGCGCTACTGCAATTGCAGAACGTGGCGGGCGTCAAGGTCACCGACGTCCCCTATAACGGGACGGCGCAATCCAAGACGGCTCTGTTTGGCGGGCATATCGATTTTGCGGCGGTCACCACGGGCGAACTGCAGGATGCGAGCAAGGAGGCCGTGCCGCTGAAGATCATCGCGCAGATGGGGGAGAAGCGAGCCGCTTCGCTGCCCGATGTGCCCACGGCCCGGGAGCAAGGCTTTGACGACGTGATGCCGGCCGAGCGGGGGATTGCGGTGCCCGCGGGCGTGCCGCCAGCCATCGTGGAGAAGCTGCGCGCGGCCATCCGAGCGACCCTCAAGGATCCGGAATACCTGAAAAAGGCCGGCAACGATGCGCCGGTGCTGGCCTACCTGCCGGGAGACGACTGGGCCCGGGAAATCGCCGCGCGCAAGCCCATGATGCGCAAGCTGGCCGACAGCATGCCCAAGGAGTGACCAGCCCCATGACTTCCCACCCATCCTCGCGATCCTAAGTCCATGCCACGCATTGCCCCGCCTCAAAAGACCGCATCCCTGCGCACCCTGCTGCAACGGGAATCGTTCGTCGTGGCGCCTGCCGTCCACGATATCTTCAGCCTGCGCCTGGTGGAGCAGGCGGGCTACCAGGGCGCCTGCATCAGCGGCGCCATGCTGTCGTACAGCCTGCTGGGTGTGCCGGACATCGGCCTGCTCACGCTGACGGAATGCGTGGAGCACTGCCGGCGGCTGACCCGCGCCTCATCCATTCCCATCACCGCCGATGCGGACGCCGGCTATGGCAACCCGCGCGGCGTCCACTACGCCGTGGAACTGTTCGAGGAAGCCGGCGCTGCCGGCCTGAACATCGAGGACCAGGTGGTACCAAGGCGCTGGGGCTCGGCGGCGGCCAAGGACGTGGTGCCGCTTGGCGAGATGCTCGCCAAGATCGACGCCGCGCAGCGCGCCAGGCGCGACAGCAACTTCATGATCATTGCCCGCACGGACGCATTTGCCTGCGAAACCACCGAGCAGGTCATCCTCCGGGCAAGGGCGTATCAGGCGGCGGGCGCCGATATGCTGCTGCCCATTGCGCCGCGCACCGAGGACGATATCGCCCGGCTGGTGCGCGCGCTGGATATCCCGGTGACGCTGAGCGCCGGGACCGGGCTGGCGCCAAGCCCGTCGGCCGCGAATGTGCCGCTGGAGCGGCTGCGCGAACTGGGGGTTCGCCGGGTTAGCCTGACCACGTTGTTGCCGGGCGCGGCGGTAGCCGGGATGCGGCGCAGCCTGGATGCCGTGCGCGGGGCGGGCAGCGATGACGGGACGGCGGCAGCGGGGGCGGCGAGCCTGAGGGCGCTGTTTGATGTGGCGGAGCAGATGGCTTTCGAGGATGCCCTGCTGCATTGACTGGAGACTGGCAATAGCGGGTTGACTGGGTTGGTTGGGTTGATATGCCCGCCAGGCCGTCTGCCTCCTGAGGCCGGCCTCGCCAACGATCCGGGGCGCCCTCCGAATCGACCGGGTCCGCGACGACGGTCGACCCAAGGCGCACACCCGGGGCAATCCACGTTTCTACCAGTCTCCATAGGCCGATACGATGCCACGCAGCAGCGCGTCGCGTTCTGCGCCAAGGTGGGCGCCGCTCGCGTCGCCCGCGGCATCCTTGCCGACAGCGGTATGCACCACCACCAGGTTCAATGCGGGATCTACGAAGATGGCCTGCCCGTAGACGCCCAGAAGGGCAAAGCGGCGGTGGCTGCCGGGCAGGATCCAGGTCTGCAGGCCATAACCGTAGTAGGTGCTGCCGTGGTACTGCATGTGGCCCGGCCGAAATGCTTCGGGTTGCCGTGTTGCATCCGTCATCGCGAGCAGGTGGTCGCGTGATACCACGGCGGTGCCCCTCACCAGTCCGTCGGCTGCCATCATCAGGCCCAGGCGGGCGTAGTCGTGCAGCGTGGCATTGAAGGCACCTTGCGCGAACACGTCCTGGTCGGCCGGATTCACCAGCCAGGTCGCCTGCGCTTGGGCGCCGATCGGCTTCCACAGCTTCTCATCGACGTAATCACAGAGCGTGCGGCGCGTGGCGCCGCGCAACACCAGCCCCAGGATTTGAGTCTGGGCCCCGGCATAGTTGAAGCGCTGTCCTTCGGGATCGCTGCGCGCCGTGATCAGCCGGGCGGCCTGGGCAACGCCAGCCCGGCGCACGGCATTGTTGAACCTGGCCCGGTCGTCGTGCTCCGAGTAGTCCTCGACAAACCGGGCGCCCGAGGACATGCGCATCAGATTCACGATTCGGGTCTGTCCGTACAGCGTGTCCTTGAGTTGGGGCGCGTAGGTCTCGGCGGTGTCATCGAGCGAGCGGATAAAGCCCTCTTCCTGCGCCTTGACGATCGCCAGCGCGGTAATCGTCTTGGCCATCGAGTTGGAGAGCATCCGCATGTCGGCGCTGCGCATGTAGTTGTAGCGTTCCGCGACAATCTCGCCGTCCTTCACAACCAGAAGTCCGGTCGCGCGCTGTCGCTGCATGTAGTCGTCCAGTGTCAGCTCGCGGCCATGAAAGCGGTAATGAAACGGTGTCTCGATGGCGGCCTTCTTCAGCGCAAGCGGATCGTTTGCCGGAGCGAGCGCACAGGACGGATTGAAGCTGTCCATTGCGCTGAACGAACCGACGAGATAGGGCTCCGTGTAGGCTTGCTTCAGGCTGCGAGCCGGTGGATAGCCCTCGGCCTTGCCCAGGGATGCTTCGTCGGGGGCGGTAGCGTTTGCGTTGACGGCGAGCAATGCAATCAGAGGGAAGCAGAGAAAGAAGGGCAGGCGAGCGATCGTCATCATGGCAGGAAGTCATTGCGATGGCAGCATATTCTCATGCCACCGATGCAGCACGGCGCCGCTAACTCTTGTCAGGTTCCATAGCTCGGCGTCCCCACCGCTTCACCCTTGCGCGCATCCGTGGTACTGTATAAACATACAGTATCAGGAAATTTCGTGTCAGTCCCCCCGGCTGAGCCGCACGCATCACATGACCGCCGAACTCTTCCCCATATCGCCCGATACGTCGGGCGATTCGCCTTTGGCGCAGCCGCCCGTGGCCGACCGGCAGGGGGCGCTGGACGCGCTGGAGCAACGCTATCCCGGCCTGTGGCGGGCGGGGCAGCTTGGCCATCTGGGCCGGGCGGGCAGCGTGCCGGCCTTGCCGACCGGCCATGACGCGCTCTCGGCCGAGTTGCCGGGCGGTGGCTGGCCGGTGGGCGCGCTCACAGAGCTGCTGGCCGACCCCGGCGCGGGCGAGTTGCGGCTGCTGCGCCCGGCGTTGCTGGCGCTGGCCGCGGCGCAGCGCCGGGTGGCGCTGATCGGGCCGCCGCACCTGCCCAATGCAACGTGCCTGGCCGAATGGGGTTTGCCGGCGCGCCAGTTGTACTGGGTGCGCCCGCCCGCTGGCGCGAGCCGGGCCGCGGCGCAGGCGGATGTGCTGTGGGCGGCGGAGCAGGTGCTGCGCAGCCAGGCCTTTGGCGGGGTGATGGTGTGGCTGCCCACGGCGCGTCCCGAGGCGCTGCGGCGCTTGCAGGTGCTGGCGCAGGCGGGAGACGCCGTGGTGTGGGCGTGCCGGCCGGCCAGCGTGCTGCGCGAGTCGTCGCCGGCGGTGCTGCGGCTGCTGTTGTCGCCGGCGCCGGGCAATGCCGTGTCGGTCACGTTCCACAAGCGGCGCGGCCCGGTGCGCGATACACCGCTGGTGCTGTCGCTGGGCGAGATGATGGCGGTCCCCGCCATGGCCACGCCGCCTGCGGCGCTGCAGGCCCCGTCGATGCCGGTCCCCCTGAATGCCCCGGTTTTCCAAGCCGTTGCGGGAGAGCAAGCCCATGTCGTACTGGATCGCGGTGCATCTGCCGCGCCTGTCGCTGGACGCGCTGCAGCCGAACTGGCCTGAGCCCGCCGCGCTCCACGCCTGCGCCGGACTGCTGCACCACAGCGTGCCGGTGGCCGTGATGGAGCGCGAGCGGGTGGTGCTGGCCAACGGCCCGGCGGTGGCGCTGGGCGTGCAGGCGGGGATGCGGCGGGGCGGCGTGCAGGCGTTGTCGGCGCAGGTGGTGCAACTGCAGCGCGAGCCGGCGGCCGAGGCGCAGGTGATGACGGCGCTGGCGCTGGCGCTGCTGCATTTCACGCCGCATGTCACGGTGCATCCCGATGCCGGGGTGGCTACCGTGATGATCGATGCAGGGGCCAGCCTGCGGTTGTTTGGCGGCCATCTAGCGTTGTGCCGGGCGGTGTATGCGCGGGTGCGGCGGCTGGGGGTGTTCCTGCAGCTGGGCTGCGGGCCGACGGCCTTCGGGGCGGCGTGGCTGGCGGCGCAGCCGCTGCGGCGGGATCGCCGGGGCGGGCTGGTGCGTCCGGCGCGGCGCGCGGTGGGGCCGCAGCGCATGGCGCGGCTGCTGGACCGGCTGCCGGTGGGCATGTTGCAAGGGCTGGCGGACGATGGCTGGCTCGATGGCATCGGCTGCCGGACCGTGGGCGAGGTGCGGGGCCTGCCGCGTGCCGGCCTGCGGCGCCGGCTGGGGCCGGACCTGCTGGCGCGGCTGGACCAGGCCTATGGCGAGGTGCCGGTGCGCTTTACGTGGTTCAGCGCGCCTGCCACCTTCTCGCAGCGCATGGAGCTGCCAGGCCGGACCGAATCCGTGCAGGGCGTGATGGCGGGCGCGCAGCGCTTGCTGCTGGCGCTGGCCGGCTGGCTGGCCGTGCAGCAGGCGGGCGTGACGCATCTTGTGCTGCGGCTGGAGCATGAGCGCTACCGGCTGGGTGCCCAGACGCAGGCAACGCCGGTGACGATCAGCCTGGCGCAGCCCAGCCGCGATCCGATGCATTTGTCCAAGCTGTTGCAGGAGCGGCTGGACAAGGTGCAGTTCCACGTGCCGGCGGTGAGCCTGCTGCTGGTGGTGGAATCGGTCCAGGCCTGCGTGCCGCAGAGCGATGCGCTGTTTCCCGAGCCAGGCGGCACGCCGGCGGAGCTGGGCCGCGTGCTCGATACGCTGATGGCGCGCCTGGGCCGGGAGAACGTGCTGCAACCGCAGCCGCTGGCCGACCACCGGCCCGAGCGCGCCAACCGCTGGTGCCCGGTGGACGAGATGCCTGCGCGCGCGCCGCGCGAGCCGGAGCGTGCTCCAGCGGGCATGCCGGAGCGTCCGCTGTGGCTGATGGCGCAACCCGTGGCGCTGACTGTGCAGCGCCATCGGCCTTGCTACGGCGGGCCATTGACGCTGCTCTCGCGGCCGGAGCGCATCGAATCCGGCTGGTGGGACGGCGCGCTGGCCACGCGCGATTACTTCGTTGCGCAACGGGCGGACGGGCTGCGCTGCTGGGTCTATCGCCAGCGCCCCGGGCGTGAGGAAAGCGGCGAGTACCGCTGGTTCCTGCATGGCTTGTTTGCCTGAGCGTTTGCCTGAATCTTTGCCATGTCGAGCCAGCCCGCCAACCCTTCATTCTCCGCTTTGCCGCCGGCGCTTTCCGCGCTGCTGCCGGCGTTGCCCGACTATGTGGAGCTGCATTGCATCTCCAATTTCACCTTCCTGGACGGGGCGTCGCATCCGGTCGAGCTGATCGAGCGCGCGTTTGCGCTTGGCTACCGCGGCCTGGCGCTGACCGACGAATGCTCGGTGGCGGGCACGGCCCGAGCGCACCATGCGCTGAAGGACCTGCGCGAACGCACCCGCGATGCGGCCGAGCGCAGCGCGGCGCGGTTGGCCGCCGGGCTGGGGGAGGATGAGGACGAGGCAGCGGAGGCGCCGGAGGAGGGCGACCACGAAGACGGCGAGCATCAAGGGGATGGCGAATTCCCCGCCGCGCCGGACGCCACCGCCACCGGGAGCGCCGATGAAGCCTTGCAGGCCCGCCTGCGCCGGCATGATCGCCTGCTTGACCTGGCCCGTGCCGCGCAGGATTTCCGCCTGCTGATCGGCAGCCGCTTTACGCTCACCGACCACGCGGGCCGGCCCGTGCTGCGGCTGGTGCTGCTGGCGCAGGACCGCGAAGGCTTCGGCAACCTGAGCGAGTTGATCACGCTGGGCCGCACGCGCGTGCAAAAGGGCACCTACGCGCTGCATCCCGACGACATCGCCGCGCCGCAGCCGGACCAGGCCCACCTGCGCGGCATGCCCGATTGCCTGGCGCTGCTGCTGCCTTCGTATTGCCCGGACCCCGCCGAGCTGCTGCGGCAGGCCCAATGGATGCGGCAGACGTTTGGCGAGCGCGGCTGGATCGCGCTCGAGCAATTGCAGGGCTATGCCGATGCCACGCACCGGCTGCGGCTGGAGCAAGCCGCGGCGCTGACCGGCGTGCCCCTGGCGGCATCCGGCGCGGTGACCATGCATGTGCGCTCGCGCAAGCCGCTGTCGGACGTGCTGAGCGCGATCCGCGTGGGCCAGCCCCTGGCCGAATGCGGCATGGCGCTGGCGCCCAATGCCGAGCAGCACCTGCGCATGCGCCAGCGCTTGTCGCGCCTGTACCCGCGCGAGGCGCTGGCGCAGACGTTGCGGGTTGCCGCCATGTGCGACTTCTCGCTGGCGTCGCTGCGCTACGAGTATCCGGAGGAGCTGGTGCCCCCGGGCGAGACGCCATTCAGCTACCTGCGCCGCGAGGCCATGAAAGGCGTGCTGCGGCGCTTCCCCAAAGGGCTCAAGCCCGAATGGCGCAAGCAACTGGCGGAGGAGCTCGCGCTGATCCGCGAGAAGCAGTACGAGCCGTTCTTTCTCACCGTGCACGACATCGTGCGCTTTGCCCGCGGCCGCGGCATCCTGTGCCAGGGCCGCGGCTCGGCAGCCAATTCGCTGGTCTGCTATTGCCTGTTCATCACCGAGGTCGATCCCGCTGATGCCAACCTGCTGTTCGGCCGTTTTCTCTCGCGCGAGCGCGACGAGCCGCCGGACATCGATGTGGACTTCGAGCACCAGCGGCGCGAAGAAGTCATCCAGTACATCTACGAGAAATACGGCCGCCATCGCGCCGCGCTGGCGGCGTCGCTGATCACCTATCGCTCGCGCAGCGCGCTGCGCGACGTGGGCCGGGCGCTGGGCATCGATGCCAGCGTGATCGAGCAGGTGGTCAAGGGGCAGGCATGGTGGGATGGCGGCAAGACCTTTCTGGAGCGCATTTCGCAGTACGGGCTGGACCCGGACGCGCCGGCGGTGCGGCAGTGGGCCAGCCTGACCGCGCAACTGCGCGGCTTTCCGCGCCATTTGTCGCAGCACGTGGGCGGCTTTGTGATTGCGCGGCACAAGCTGTCGCGGCTGGTGCCGATAGAGAACGCGGCCATGGAAAACCGCAGCGTGATCCAGTGGGACAAGGACGATCTTGAATCGCTGGGCCTGCTGAAGGTGGACGTGCTGGCGCTCGGCATGCTCTCGGCCATCCGCCGCGCGCTGGCGATGATCCCCACGCGCTCGGGCGCGCCGTACCGGATGGAAGACGTGCCCAAGGAAGATCCGAAAACCTACGACATGATCTGCGCGGCAGACACCATCGGCGTGTTCCAGGTGGAGTCGCGTGCGCAGCAGTCGATGCTGCCGCGCCTCTTGCCACGCAAGTATTACGACCTGGTGGTGGAAGTGGCCATCGTGCGGCCCGGCCCGATCCAGGGCGGCATGGTGCATCCCTACCTGAAGCGGCGCGAGCAGGAGCGGCGCACCGGCAAGCCGCCGGCGTACCACAACGACGTCATCGAGAAGGTGCTGGGCCGCACGCTGGGCGTGCCGATCTTCCAGGAGCAGGTGATGCAACTGGCCATCGACGCCGCCGGTTTTACGCCGGGGCAGGCCGACCAGCTACGCCGCTCCATGGCGGCGTGGCGGCGCAAGGGCGACCTGAAACAGCACCAGGATGCGCTGGTCAAGGCGCTCACCCGCAATAAGTACCCGGAGGCTTTTGCGCTAGCCATCTGCAAGCAGATCGAGGGCTTTGGCGAATACGGCTTCCCGGAAAGCCATGCCGCCAGCTTCGCCAAGCTGGTCTATATCAGCGCGTGGATCAAGTGCCACCATCCGGCGGTCTTCCTGTGCGCGCTGCTCAACAGCCAGCCGATGGGGTTCTACTCGGCGTCGCAACTGGTGCAGGATGCGCGCCGGCACCACGTGCGCACGCATCCGGTGGATGTGACGGTGAGCGGCTGGGAAAGCACGCTGGAGCATGCGGCCAGCGGTGTGCCAGCGCGCGCGCGCCAGCGCGCCCAGCCGGCGGTGCGGCTTGGCCTGAACCGCGTGAACGGCATGCGCGAGGCGGCGGCCGGGCGGATCGCGCTGGCCCGCGCCGAGGCGCCGTTCGCCAGCGTGGAAGACCTGGTGCTGCGCGCGCGGCTGGACCGGCACGACATCGATGCGCTGGCCGCGGCCGACGCGCTGGCCAGCCTCGCCGGGCATCGCCGCCAGGCGCGCTGGCAGGCCCGCGCCGCTGCGCTACAGGCCGCGCATCACGACCTGCTCGCCCAGGCGCCGCCGCCCGAGGGCGAGCTATCGCTGCCCGCGCCGCGCCTGGGCGAGGAGGTGGCGGCCGATTACGCCAGCACGGGCCTGTCGCTCAAGTCGCATCCGCTGGCGCTGCTGCGGCCGCGGCTGGCCGCGATGCACTACGCCACGGCGCAGGATTTGTCCCGCTGCGGCAACAACCGGCAGGTGCGTGCCTGCGGCATCGTCACGGTGCGGCAGCGGCCGTCCACGGCCGGCGGCACCATCTTTACGTCGATCGAGGACGAGACCGGCGCCATCAACGTGATCCTGTGGCCGGATCTGATCGAGCGCCAGCGCAAGGAAGTGCTGGGCGCGAAGCTGCTGGGGGTGATCGGCACGTGGCAGCGCCAGGGAGAGGTCAGGCACCTCGTGGCGCAGGAATTGGTGGACCTGAGCCCGCTGCTGGGCCGCCTGACGGTGTCCAGCCGCGATTTTCACTAGGGCGCGATTGGGGTGCAGTCGGGGCGTGACTGCGTGACCGCGCTACTGCGCGGGCGCCTCGTGCCCGAGCGCTTCGCCACGCCGTGCCCGGTTCATCTCCCCCTGCCAGCCGACCGCGCGCAGCAGCGCATAGCCGTGCTCGGTAATGCGCGGGCACCAGCGGTCGGCCGCGCATTCTTGCAGCGACACGAGGCCGCGTTCGAGCAGTGCTTCCAGGTCCACGGGATCGAGTTCCAGTCGATCCTGTACATCGTGGACCAGCAGCAAGGTGGCAAATTCGTGGGGGCTTAACATCGCCATCTCCTGGGGTTGAACATCCTGATCGCGCGGCCCGGCAGGGGCAGAACCGCCTACGGAAAGACAGCGCCAGGTGGCATTGGTTCAGGTGTTTCTTCTGCGCTTTGCCTGCCCGCCGCGCTGCGTTCGCGATCCCTTCGTTGTACGTCGGTTTTGCGTCTGTTTTGTGTCAGCCTGATCTCCGTTCCTTGCTGCACGCGCTGGTTCTACGCCCGTTTAGCGGGCATTCTGCACCCGCATTGTGCCTTTTCGGCCCCGCCCTTGTGCATGCGAAAAAAGCCGTGAAAACGCGCTTCAGTCAACGTTTAGCCAGCCGATACAAGACGCATGCAAGCGATTCTCTGGGATCTTCGTGGCCACTTTTCTCTCCCCCGCCGTGCGCCTGATGGCGCGCCTCACCATCACCCGCAAGCTGCTGTTGCTGGCCATCCTGTTCCTGATCCCGCTTGGCGGCGCGCTCTACGCGGTGCTGAGCCTGTCGGTGCAGACGATCCGCGCTTCGCAGGACGAACTGAGCGGCCTCGCCATCGTCGACCGTGCTCTCGATTTCATGCGCGAGACGCAGGTCCGTCGCGGCGCGGCCAATGCCGTGCTCGCTGGCAACGCTGCGTTTCGCGCGACGTTTGACGGTGCCGATGCGAAGGCAGCCGCACACCTTGGCGAGCTGGAGAAGCAAGCCGGCGAGGCCGCGCGCTTCGATGTCATGCCTGACGCACGCAAGCTGGAGCAGTCGTGGCAACGCATGCATGAAACGGGCCTGAACGCCACCGCCGGCGCGCTGTTCGGCATGCACAGCGCGCTGGTCAAGCAGACGCGGCTGTTTATCGGCGATGTGGCGGACCGCTCTTCGCTCGCGCTCGATCCCGACAGCGGCTCGTACTACGTGGTGACGCTGATGGTGGGGCAGATGCCCAAACTGGCCGAGCTGAGCGCGCTGGCGCGCGGCAGGGGCGCGGCCATCATCAGCCAGGGCGGATACGCTGATGCGGCGCAGCAAGCCGAGCTGGCCGCGCTGGGCGAGCAGATCCAGGACGGGCTGGAATCCGTGCGGCGCGACATCGATCGCGTGATGCGCGGCGCCCCGGCGTATCGCCCGCGGGTGCAAGGTGCGCTCGCGCAACTGGCAGTGATGGATACCTTCTACCGCACGCTGCAGGAAAAGATGCTCGGCAGCGGCGGCATCGCCATCGAGGCCAAGCCCTATTTTGACGAGGCGACGGCGGCCATCAACGCGGTCTCCTCGGTCAACAAGGCGTTTTCAGGGATTGCCCGCGACATGCTGGAGCAGCGCATCGCTGCCGAGATGCTGCAGCTCGAGGTGCTGGCCGGCGTCGCCCTGCTGGCCGTGGGCGCGGCGCTCTACCTGTTTGCCGGCTTCAGCCACGGCATGCGCGCCGACGTGCAGCAAGTGGCCAGCATGGTGGGACGGATCAACGCCGGCGACCTGGCCATCACGCTGGAGGTGCGCGGCAGCGACGAGCTGAGCCACGTCAAGCGGCACCTGCTGTCGCTGGTGGATACCTGGCGCGCGCTGATCGGCGATACCAAGGTCGGCGCGCAGAACGTGCTGGCGGCCGCCGGCGAGATCGCGCAAGGCAACCTGGACCTGTCGCAGCGCACGGAGGAGCAGGCCTCGTCGCTGCAGCAGACGGCCGCCAGCATGGAGCAGCTCACCGCGATCGTGCGGCAGAACGCCAGCAGCGCGGACCAGGCCAGCGCGCTGGCGGGCGAGGCCTGCGACATCGCCGTGGCCGGCGGGACCTCGGTGGGCCGCGTGCTGCGGACCATGGGCGAGATCGAAGCCGATTCCAGACGCATCGTCGACATCATCGCGGTGATCGACGGCATCGCGTTCCAGACCAACATCCTGGCGCTCAATGCCGCGGTGGAAGCGGCGCGCGCCGGCGAGTACGGGCGCGGCTTCGCCGTGGTGGCCACCGAGGTGCGCAGCCTGGCGCAGCGCGCCGGCAGCTCCGCCAAGGAGATCCGCACGCTGATCTCGCAGTCGGTGCAGCGGGTCGAGGCCGGCTCGGCGCTGGCGGGGGATGCCACCGCCACCATGGACAGCATCGTTGCCGCGGTCAAGCGCGTGACTGTCATGATGGACGAGATCAGCCGCGCGTCGCAGGAGCAGAGCAGCGGCATTGCCCAGGTCAACCAGGCCGTGACGCAGATGGATCAGGTCACGCAGCAGAACGCGGCGCTGGTCGAGCAGGCCGCCGCAGCGGCCGATGCGCTCAAGGAGCAAGCGCAGCGCATGGAGCGTTCGGTGGCGGTCTTCCGGCTGGATCCGGCGGTCGCCGCTTAGCGGCTATTTCAAAAAGATGCTGGCGTCGTTGCGCGGCCTTGGCCGTACCACTTGACTGTCCGCGGCCGCGCGCCTAGCCAGAACCGCTTCGCTTCATGTTGAAACAGCCTCTCAGGCGGAGTACGGCGGCGCGCTCAGCGCCGGTTGGCGATCCAGATGCCGGCCACGATGGCGCCCAGCCCGGCCGCGTGATACCAGCGCGGCCAGTCGCCCAGCAGCGCGGAAGACATCAGTGCGGCAAAGACGGGCGTGAGCGTGAAGAAGAACACCGGCAGCTGCGCCCCGGCGCGGGCAATCGCACGGTCCCAGGCAAAGTAGGCCAGCAGCGAAGGGATCGTGGCCACATACACCAGGATGCCGAGCGTCTTGCCGTTCCAGTGAATCGGCACGCTCCCCGATAGCAGCTCCCACGCAACGAACGGCACGCAGGCCGCCACGCCCGCCACGATCTGCGCAAACAGCAGCACGGCCAGCGGCAAGTCCGGGCGCTTCTTGCGCAGCAGCCAGGTGTAAGCGCTCCAGGTGATGGTGCCCGCCAGCATGAACAAATCACCCGCCACAAAATCCAGCTGGGCCAGCCGCCCGGGATCCCCGCGCAGCATCACCACGCCCACGCCGGCCAGGCAGAGCAGGGCGCCCACCACATGCCAGCCGCGCACCCGCTCGCGGAAGAACAGCGCGCCGATGATCAGCAGGAAGATCGGGGCGGAAGCGCCGATCAGCGTCACGTTGATCGGCGACGACGTGGTCAGCGCCAGGTACTGCATGGCGTTGTACACCGAGACGGAGAGCATGCCCATGGCGGCGATCACCCCGGCATGCTGGCGCAGCGTGGCGGCATGCTCGCGCACGCCCCGCCAGACATAGGGCGCGAGCAGCAGCCCGGCCAGCGCCCACCGGGCAAAGTTCAGCGTGATCGGCGGGATGGCGCCGGCGGCGTAGTGGCCGACGATGGCGTTGCCGGCCCAGCTCAGCGGCGGGAAGGTCAGCAGGCCAAGCGTGCCCCAGTCGAGCCGGGCGCGGCCGGCGGCGGAAGTGGTCATCGGAGGGTTGTCGTCCTGTTCGTATTCTTGTTGTTTTGTTTGTCTTGTTTTCCGCCGGCATTATGCCGCAGGCGTGAATTGCAAACGATTGTGACTGGCGTGTTGCTGGCGGATGCGTTGCGCTAGTCTTCCCATCATCCGGATACGAACTGTTACATAGCGCTGTGTTCCCGCTGTCAACACGCGCTGCCACCGGGCCGTTTTTACAGGCAACGCGCAAGTTGCGCGCCTCACCTGGAGATAGACATGAAGAAGGTACTCGCCATCCTGACCCTCGGACTCTTTGCTGCCGGTGCTTTCGCCCAGGCACCGGCAGCCGACGCCCCCAAGGCGCCTGCCAAGGTCGAAAAGAGCGCGCACAAGACCAAGACACACAGCAGCACCAAGCATACCAAGGCGGCAACGCCGGCCAAATCCGCCGCGCAGTAATGCGCGGGTTCAGGGTGCGCTCCGCTGGGGGCGCACCCCTTTTTCTTTTCTCCTGACGCCATGCACCTGATCTGGACCATACTTATCGGCTTCGTCGCCGGGCTCGTCGCGCGCGCCATTACCCCGGGCAACGGCCCTAGCGGGTTCTTCCTCACGGCCGCGCTTGGCATTGGCGGCGCGTTGGCGGCCACCTTTCTCGGGCAAGCCCTGCACTGGTATCGCCCGGGGCAGTCGGCAGGCTTTATCGGCGCCGTGGTGGGCGCGGTGATCCTGCTGCTGGCCTATCACCTGATCAGCAAAAAGAGCTAGGCCCCGAGCCGCTGATGGCCATACGCCAACAGCAAGAGCCGAGCACCAAGCACCAAGCAGCAGCACCCGCAACACAGATCACGGAACCCGATCATGAGCCTGATGGATTTTTTGCAGAACGCAGCCTCCGCCCTTGGCGGCAATCCCGAGCAGCAGGTGGACCACATCGCGCAGAACGCCCCGGAGGGCGCGCTTGGCCAGTTGCTGGCCGGTGCTTTCCACTCGGATCAGACGCCGGCCTTCGGCAATATGGTAGGGGAGTTGTTCGGCCAGTCCAACGGTGCGCAGCAGGCGGGCATGCTTAACCAGCTGCTGGCAACGCTTGGGCCGGCGGTGCTGTCCGGCGCGGCAGGCGGCGCACTGGGCAATCTGCTGCAGCCCGGCGCGACCCAGGTCACGCCCGAGCAGGCCAGCCGGCTGAGCCCGGCGCAGGTGCAGGAGATCGCCACCCACGCCGAGCAGGTCCATCCGGGCATCGTCGACCAGATCGCCGGCTTCTACGCGCAGCACCCCACGCTGGTCAAGACCATCGGGAGCGCCGCGCTGGCCATTGCGCTGGCCAAGTTCAAGGAACACCAGCAAGGCTGAGTGCCCGGGCTGGCATGGGCTTGAAGGCCTTGTCGCAGCGCCCCGCGACCTCAGCGCGGGGCGGTGTGCCTATGGCAGTTCCACCTCCAGCCGCGCCAGCGTGCGCAGCAGCGTTTCGTCGTCGGGCGACAGGTGAGTCGCCATCGCAAACGCGGCGCGCGCCTCGTCCTTGCGATTCAGCTGCCACAGCGCTTCTCCCTTGTGCACCAGGCCTTCCACGCGTGCGCCCAGGTTGCTCTCGGTGCCCTCGCCAAAGGCGGCCAGCGATTGCTCCATGTAGCCGAGCGCCTGCTCCGGCTGGCCCAGGCGGAACAGTGCCCAGCCTTTGCTGTCGAGGATAAATGGGTCATCGGGCGAGTGAGCCAGCGCCTCGTCGATCATCGCCATGCCGCGCCCGACCATCCAGTTCGCATCGACCAGCGAATAGCCAACCTCGTTCAGGTTCTCCTTGGCGAGCGGTGCCAGGCCAAGCGCGATATCCAGCTGCCTGTCGTCCCGTCCGGCAATCGCCAGGTCGATCAGCTTGCGCCGCACGCGTGCCTGGAAATCCGCACTGATTTCGTCCTTGCCGGCCTCGTAGCTGGCCAGCATCTGCCGGAACACGGCCGCCGGCCCGGCGCTGGTGGGCAGGGCGGCGATGGTCTCGGACTGGCGCTTGCACCAGGCATATTGGGCCGGTTCCATACTGCCAAACTCATAGTCCAGGCTGATCGTCTGGGCCTTGTGGCTTTGCGCGTAGTAGGTATAGCCGCGGCTATCCGTCCTGTTGCAGAACAGGAAACCGTCCTTGAGGTCGAGCACATAGGGCAGGCCGCCCATGGGATGGTTGCTGGTCTCGCCACGCAGCAAAAACGACTCTCCGAAATCCCCATCGCCGATGATCGGGTTGAGGATCAACTTGCCCTTGGGATAGCGCTTAGGCAGCCGCACCGACACGGTATTGCCCTGCTTGTCGGTGACGCCAAAGATCACACTGTCCTGCTCGTTCGGCTTCGGCGTGACGCCAGCGATCCGCTGGCCCGGCAGGAACAAGCGGTAACGGGCCTCGGGCAGGGGCCGGTTGGTGGCCGGATCGCGCAGCACGAACCGGTGCACCTGCGCGCCTTCGCCGAGCGTGCCCGGCTGGCGGTAGTCGCGCGCCTGGGTCATGGCGGGAATGGTTGCCACAGCCAACAGCACTGCGCCCTTCAGGTAAAGCGTTTTGCTTCTCATTGTCTTGGTATTCAGGTTGAATTGGATTCGGGCGGTCAGGCGCCCATGCCGCTGGCGCGCAGGCTGCCCAGCATGCCGTGCAGGTCATGGCTCATGACCGCCAGGAACGCCACCAGCCCGAGGTAGTACAGCGTATAGGTCAGGCGCATTTCCGCGCTGATGGTGTAATACGCGCGGTTCTCCGGGGCCTGCGGATCGTAGCGCCAGGCCTTGAGCAACTGCGGGGCCGCCAGCAGCGCCACCAGGATCAGGATCGGGCTGGGGCGCCACAGGAACATCGCCACCAGCACCGGCACGCCAATGAACCAGATGCGCGGCGACAGCACCGCGGTGACGCGGCCGCCATCGAACGGCGAGAGCGGGATCAGGTTGAACAGGTTGATAAAGAAGCCCGCATAGGCCAGCGCCAGCATCAGGCCGCTGCCGGTGCCGCGGCCGATGTAATAGCAGGCCAGCGCGCCCAGGGTGCCAACCACCGGCCCCGCCAGCCCGATATAGGCCTCGGTCTCGACGTCGACCGGCTGGTCCTTGAGTTCGACCCAGGCCCCGACGAACGGAATGAAGGTGGGCGCGCCCACGGCCAGCCCGCGGCGGCGCGCGGCCAGGAAATGGCCCATCTCGTGGACAAAGATCAGCAGCACGAAGCCGACGGCATAGCGCCAGCCGAAGATCAGCGCATAGGCGCCGATCGACAGCAGCATGGTGCCGCCCGTGGTCAGCAGCTTGCCCATCTTCAGGCCGCCCATGAGCAGGAGCAGCAGTTTGGTCATTCGTGCAAATCCGTAGCCGGGAGGGAGGAATGCGCCTTCACTTCGGCTCTGCGGGACCGGACGGCTTGCGCTTGAACCACTTGGTGGCGGAATAGCCGATGCCCGCCACTGCCAGCATGATCACCTTGGCGAACTTGGCGAAGAACGCCGCCAGGATGGCCAGCAAGCCCAGCTTCTTCGCCGCCACCCCGCCGATCAGCGCGGCCAGCCCGTATTCCGCCACCTTGTCGGTGCTGGAATTGAAATCCGCATAGGCCTTGCCCTCGGAGAAGTCGAGGTTGGACAGCAACGTGCGCACCACGGGTTTGTTGGCGTCGACCTGGTCGCGCGCGGTGATCAGGTTCAGGCTGACGTAGCCTTCCCGCCCGAGCGCATAGGTGTTGTAGTTGACGGATTGCGGGGCATCGGCCGGCTGGCCTTTCTCGCGAGCCGACATCGACCAGATCAGCCGATGGCTGGCCGCCTCATAGTGGGGCCGCTCCACCCAGCCGACGATCTCAAGCCCGCGGATGCCGCGCTTCTCCCGCTCCTCGTTGGCGGCTTCCGTGCCTTCCTTGAGCGATTTGAAGAGATCGTCGACATTCCAGTCCTTGGCGTCGTCGTCACGGATGTAGCCCGAGGGCTCGTACTTGGCCACCACCATCCAGTCGTCGTCGCCGGTGGGCAGCACCAGGCCGAGCAGCCGCTCGTCGGTGAGGTTGCCCATGGCGTGCATGAGCTTGCCGGCGGCCGGTTGGGGAATGAAGATTTCCTTGGCCGGCAGCTTCAGTGTGGCCTGTTCCCCCAGTTTTACCGTGGCCGGACCCGCCTGGGCGCTGGACTGCGCTGCCTGCCAGGCTGCCTCCATCTCCTTTTCCTTGCTCTCGCTGCCTTGCGCCAGCAGGCTGCCGGAAGCAAGGAGGCTCATCCCGCATGCCAGGCTGGCCAGCATGCCACGCAACTCATGACCCATCATTCCCACAATGACTTCTCCCTTCGCTTGATTATTTGTTTGTTTTTTTTGGGGCACTGCCCATGATGGCCGGGGGAAGGGGGGCTTCCAGTGGCCGCGCATGCAGTGCAATTGCCCGATATTCCGGGGGTTGGTGATTTTAGCGTTTTTTTTATTTGCGGCAGGGAAAGGGGATATTGGTTTGCTGGGTTGGTCGCTGTTTCTTTGTACGGCGTTGGCTTTTGTACCCAAAGGCCAACGCCGTACAAAGAAACAACGACCAACCCCGCAGAGCGATGTCGTATGGCTTTTGGGTGCAAAAACCAACGCCGACGAAATAAACAGCGACGCCCCACGCAAAACCCCAAAAACTACCAAAACACCTCCCGGATCATCCCCCCAAATCTCATGCCGCCAAGCCACCGGCCGAGATGGATGCGGTGCTGCACCAGCCGGAGGTGAAGGCGCGCCTGATCGAGTACGGGATCGATCCGGTAGGCGGGACGCCCGACCAGTTCCAGGCATTCATCAAGGAAGAATTCAGGGCTAGCCAATCAGCTTGAGCAGCGCGGGCACCGTCAGCACGGCGGTGTAGTAGCCCATGAACTGCACGCCGGTATTGAAGCCGATCGCCCTGGAAAGCAGCCCGCCCAGCAAGCCCATGGTCAGGATCACCAGCAGGCCAAGGAACTGGCCCTCCCAGACGCTGATGACCAGGATCAGGCCGACGAAGGTGGCGATGATGGCTTCATGAGAGACCTTGCGCGACACGAACAGGGCGGCGCTGCGCGCGTAGTTCATGGCAAACGGGTAGGACACCAGCGCGGCTAGCAGCACGGCCAGCAGCCCGTAGCCCAGGAACTCCCAGTGGTTCAGCAGGTTGTGCAGGTTGTGGGTCTGGCCGGCGCCGGCATCCACGGTGTAGACGGGCGGCGCATTGAACAGCGGCGCGGCGGGGCCGGCGGCAACCGGGCTGAGCGGCAAGCCGAAGGCGATGAGCGGGATCAGGGCCTCGGCAATATAGGTGGCTTCCGTGATGCCGTTGCGTGCGCTGAGCACGGTGGTGAGGCGGTGATAAGCGTGCTTGACCCGTGCCCCCACGATCTCGCCGAGGACCACGGTCATGGCGACCGGGCTGAACACGAACGTCGCGCTCGACACGGTGGCGGTGGCCACGGTCCATTTCACCTGGCTGCGATCGAGCACCTTGAACGGATTGGGGAAGTACCCCGACCAGCCTTTGACGTCAGGCGCTAGCGCGAACTTGCGCACGCGGTCCCGCTGCATGCGCGGGCGATCCACCGGGGAGATGGAGGAGAAGAGATCCGCAATGAGCGGGCCGATGGCGATGCCCAGGAAGTAGCTGATGCTCAGCTTGACGCCGAACTTCGCCGTCAGCGTCTGCAACGCCACGATGACTACGACAAAGGGCACCAGCGTGGCCACCGAAGCCCACCTGCCGACGGAGCTGTAGGCGATGATCACGGCGGCCACCACGAAGATCCACGGCGCGGCCTTGGTGATCGCCGAGCCGAACGGCGCGAGCAGGACGGCGAAGAGCACCGCCAGCGGCACGGCGATAAACGCCGCGATGAGCGCGCCCGAGATCATCTTGCGCAGCGCGATATGCGGCACGCCCAGGTTGCGCAGGTGGTTGGCATCCTGGAGCAGCGGCGTGGCCATCGTGTCGCCGGGGATGCCGAGCAGCGCGGTGGGGATGGCGTGGGTCATGTGCTTGGCGACGGCGCCGGCGAGGAAGAACGTGAACACCCCCTCGGGCGGCACGCCCAGCAACACCACCAGCAGCGTCAGCGGCGCCAGCGTGGTGGTTTCATCGGTGCCGGAGATCAGGCCGATCGCCGCAAAGACGACGGCGCCGGCCAGCCCCATGCCGGCGGCAATGAGGATGTGGGTAAGCAGTGCAGATTCGATCATGATGAGCCTTCGATATCCTGGATATCCGTGGGCAGGCGTTCAAGCCAGGTTGGACCGGGGGCTGGCGGGCGCGGTGGGCGTGACGGACGTGGAGAGCGCCGCGTCCTCTGCCGGCTGCGGCACGCCATTGCGGCGCTCGCGCGCTGCGAAGAGCGCGAAGAGTTGCAGCTCCTTGAGCTCCTGCACCACGGACGCGGGAAGGTCTGCGATGGCGCCGAGCCCACCGGCTTCCTCCGCGAGCTTGTCCAGCACTTCCTCGCGCCAGGTCGGATCGGCGGCCTCGCCTTCGATCACTTCACGTTTAGGCCGGAACAGGCAGGCGCAGATAACGCCCGCAAGCAGGCAGCCCGCCAGGCCGGCCAGCATGGCGTAGGCACGCGCCAGCTCCGGTGTCTTGACCAGCCCGTTGAGCACGCGGCTGGCGAGCAGGAATCCCGTCAGGCTGACCACGGCCCCGATGGCGATGGACCACGCCAGGTGCCGGGTATCCGCGGTGTCGCCCCAAACCTCGACGAGACGCCGCGCCGATGGCGCTTGCTGTGTGTTCATTTACATGTCTCCGGATGTGGCTGGCATCCAGGCGCTTGCGTGCTTGCGTGCTTGCGCGCGTCGATGCCAGCTCTGGTTCTTGTCTTTCGCCGCGGCTGTGCCGCGTTTTCTTGCTTACCTGCTTACCTGCCTAGCTACTTGCCAGCCCACCTGCTCCTGAGTGCCGCCAGCAATGCCACCGCCCGGTCGGTGCGCACGTCTTTCTCCTCGGCCATGCGCTTTGCAATGCTGTCGACCTCGTCGCCGGTGGCGCCGGCCACCAGCGCGATGTTGCGCGCATGCAGCGCCATGTGGCCGCGCTGGATGCCCTCGGTAGCCAGCGCCCGCAGCGCGCCAAGATTCTGTGCCAGGCCCACCGCGACCGCAGTCTCGCCGAGTTCCTGGGCGGATTTGACGTCGAGGATCTTCAATGCCAGGCGCGCCAGCGGATGCGTCTTGGTGGCGCCCCCGACGAGACCCACCGGCATCGGCATTTCGATGGTGCCGACCAGGGCGCCGCTGGCGTCTTTCTCCCAGTGCGTCAGCGACGTATAGCGGCCGCCGCGGCAGGCATAGGCATGGGCGCCGGCCTCGACCGCGCGCCAGTCATTGCCGGTCGCCACGATCACGGGGTCGATGCCGTTCATGATCCCCTTGTTGTGCGTGGCGGCCCGGTAGGGGTCGATGGCGGCAAAGGTATACGCGTCGATCACGCCCTCGATGATCTCGGCGCCGCTGCGCTCCTTGGTGGCGAGCACCGCCGGCGTGAGCCGCACGCGGGCACGTGCCAGCCGCAGGTCGGCCAGGTTGGAGAGGATGCGCAGCCGCACGGAGCCGCCGGTGATGTTTTCGACAAGCGGCGAGACCGCTTCGGCCATGGTGTTTACCGTGTTGGCGCCCATGGCATCGCGCACATCCACGATCAGGTGGATCACAACCATGGCCCCGCGTGGCGTATCGGGGAAGACGTGGACCTCGATGTCCTTGCAGCCGCCGTCAAGGCCAATCAGCACCTTGTCGCGGCTGTTTGCCACGTCCAGGATCGCCGCTCGTTGCTTCAGCAAGGCCTGCCGGGCGCCGTAAGGGTCCGTGACACCCAGGACCTGCACCTGCGCCCGCATCAGCGGGCCTGTGCTGGATGCCTCGAAGCCGCCGCATTCGCGCGCCAGCTTGGCCATGAACGAGGCCGCGGCCACCACCGACGGCTCTTCCACCACCATCGGCACCAGCACGTCCCGGCCATTGACCTGGAAATTGCCCGCGACGCCAAACGGCAGCTCAAACGTGCCGATCACATTCTCGATCATGCCGTTGGCGAGCTCCACGCCTAGCGCCCCAGGCTCGGCCAGGAGCCGGATGTCCTGCGCCGACAAGGCGGCGGCATCGCCCACATAGGCCAGGCGCTGGGCCGGCGTCATGGCGCGGAAATTGGGCAGGCGGGAATCGGTCACCATCGGTGTCTCCGTGAGTGGGTTTGGAATGGAGACAGTTTAGGTACACTGTACCAGCATAAAAAGGTACAGTTAGGCAGGACAGTTTGATCCAGCCTTCCGGAGCACAAGCCGATGACGAACCCCAGATCCCCCTCGATTGCCACCGTGCTGGCCGATGCCATCGAGCGGCAGATTGTCGAAGGCGCTTACCGCACCGGCGACAAGCTGCCCTCGCTCAGGGAGCTGGCGCAGTTGCACGGGTACAGCAAGAACACGGTTGTCGCCGCGTTCGAGATCCTGGTGGGGCGCGCGCTGGTGGAACCCCGGCGCGGCGCGGGCTACTTCGTGCTCGAGCGGCCGGCCAAAGCGCCGCGGGACGAAGATGCCGGCTCGCTGCGGCGCGCGATGGACATCGTCTGGCTGATGCGCGAGCAGTTGAAGAGCAGCCCGGACGTGCTGGCGGTGGGCGATGGGTTTCCGCCGGTGGCGTGGCTAGCCGAGGCGCGCCTGGACAAGTACCACCACAAGGTGGTGCGCACCGGCCTGGGCGCCTTGTTTCGCTACGGCAACCGCTTCGGCTACGGGCCTCTGCGCGATCACCTGGTGCGCAAGCTGGGCGACCTTGGCATCGGCGCCGATCCCCGGCAGATCGTGCTGACGCACGGCGCCAACGATGCCATCGACCTGGTGATTCGGTATTTCCTGCCGGCCGGCGCGACGGTGCTGGTCGACGATCCCGGCTATTACCCGCTGTTCGGCAAGCTCAAGCTGGCTGGCGTCAGGATTGTCGGCGTGCCGCGCCTTGCCGATGGGCCTGACCTGGAGGCGCTGGAGCAGCTGCTGATCCAGGAACGGCCGCGCTTGTTCTTCACCCAGTCCGTCGCGCACAACCCCACCGGCTCGGACCTCTCCGCCGCCAAGGCCTACCGCGTGCTGCAGCTGGCGCAGAAGTTCGACCTGCTGCTGGTGGAAAACGACGCGCTGGCGGATTTCAAGCCCACCACGCTGCCCCGGCTCGCGGCGCTGGATCAGTTGGAGCGGACCATCTACATCGGCAGCTTCTCCAAGTCCGTCTCCGCCGCGTTGCGGGTGGGATTCATTGCCTGCGGCGCATGTGATCCTGAGCGAGGGGCACTACCAGCGCTACATCACCAAGCTGCGCTCCCGACTGGCGGAGGCCACCGACAAGGCGCTGGCGCTGTTCGACCGGCTGGATGCGCGCATCTTTGCGCGGACCGGGCAGAGCTTGTACCTGTGGGGCGCGCTGCCGAACGTGGACGACTCGCTGGTGCTGGCGCAGAAACTGCTGCCGCAGAAGGTCGTGATCGCCCCGGGCCGCGTCTTTCGCGTGGACTCCGAGGCGACATCGCCGTGGTCGCGCTTCAATGTGGGCGCGGTGCTGGATCCCAGGTTCGAGGCAGCTGTGCGCGGCGCGCTGGATCGTTAGCGCAATGCATGGCCGCCCGCGTCGACGGGGGCAGAGGAGATGCCTTCATCGATCATTTGCAAGTGCCCCATACGGTACTGCGGGCGTGAAGGCGCGCTATCGAGATGCGCTACCGAGACGTAGCGTTTGCGTTTTCGCATCCACCTTTGCGCTTCGTGACAGCCCACTATACTGACGTAGACGCGCCGAAGCTCAGGGCCGCGTCGGGACGACAGCCGCTACTGTGCCGGTCCTTGCCTCGCATCCACACTCACCAACATGGAGGTTGAATATGTCGATTCGCATCGGTGATGAAGCGCCCGATTTTACTGCCGATACTACGGAGGGGAAAATCAGTTTCCACGAATGGATTGGGGACAAATGGGCCATCCTGTTCTCCCATCCGAAGGACTTCACCCCGGTCTGTACCACGGAACTGGGCTATATGGCCCGGCTCAAGCCGGAATTCGACCGGCGCAACACCAAGATCATCGGCCTGAGCGTGGACCCCGTGGCGGACCACCAGAAGTGGGTCAAGGACATCGAGGAAACGCAGGGCCACGCCGTCAACTATCCGATGATCGGCGACGTCGACCTCACGATCGCAAAGCTCTATGACATGATCCATCCGAACGCGAGTGGCGGGCCGCGCACTGCCGTGGACAATGCCACCGTGCGCTCGGTGTTCCTGATCGGGCCGGACAAGAAAGTCAAGGCGATGCTGGTCTATCCGATGAGTGCCGGCCGCAATTTTGACGAAGTGCTGCGGCTGCTGGATTCGCTGCAGCTGAATGCAAAGCACACGGTAGCCACGCCGGTGAACTGGAAGCCGGGCGAAGACGTGATCATCCCCACCTCGGTCTCCGACGACGACGCCAAGAAGAAATACCCACAGGGCTTCAAGACGCTCAAGCCGTATTTGCGGGTGGTGTCGCAGCCGAAGTAAGGGGCAGGCGGCGGATGGGTTCGCAGTGAGATGGTGGCGCCGATCCTCCGGCTGGAGGACGGCGCGCATTGTTGTCAGCGCGGTTGTAAGCCGAAGTCGTAAGCTGCGGTCGTCAGCGCGCGCCTGCCAGTGAAGCCCTCAGTTCATCGCGCTGCGTGAAACTCGGCGTGGCCAGCCAGCCGACGAAGTCGTCGTGCCAGTTCTCCCAGGCGTTTTCGTCGAAGTCGAAGGCCTCGTCCAGCCGCCCGCCGTCGCGCAGGTAGGTGCCGACGATCCGCGTGCCATCCCAGTACGCCGCCACGGCCACGTCGGCGAGGTCCGCCGTGGTCCCGACCGGGAGGTCGCGCAGCAACATGGACAAGTGTGCCTTGAACGATGCGAATTCGTTTGAGGTCATGGCTTGCTCCGCTGATGGGAAGAGTATGTCCAGAGGATGTACCCGTTCCCGGGGCGCGTCAATTCCGAGCGTTGCGCGCCGCACGCAAGGCAGCCGGCCGAGCAGCCAGCCGAGCGGCCAACTACAGGATTCCCCGCTCCCTCAAGCCCGCGACATCCCCGTCGCTCAAGCCCAGTTCCGCCCGCAGGGCCGCATCCGTGTGCTCGCCCAGCATCGGCGGGCAGCGCATCGCCACGGGCGTGGCCGAGAACCGCATCGGGCTGCGCAGGCTCGGCGCATCCACGCCGCGCCCGTGCGGCAGTTGCACCAGCAAGCCCCGATGCTTGACCTGCGCATCCTCGAACACTTCGTCGAGCTCGTTGATCGGGCCGCCTGGCACGCCGGCGCGTTCCAGCGACGCCAGCAGGTCCGCCGCGTTCCAGGTGGCCACTCGCTGGGCAATCGTCTCGCGCAGCATGTCGCGGTTGGCAACCCGGTCGGCGTTCTGCATGTAACGCGGATCGGCCGCGAGCTCGGGCATGCCGAGCAGCTTGCACAGCGCGGCGAACTGGCCGTTGTTGCCGGAGGCAATGATCAGGTGGCCGTCGCGGCAGGCAAAGACTTCGGAGGGCGCGGCCACGGGGTTGCTGTTGCCGGCGCGCCGGGGCAGCTTGCCGGTCATCTGGTAGCCCAGCGCCAGGTGGCCATTGACGGCGACCGAGGCATCGAGCATGGCGGCGTCGATGTACTGGCCTTCGCCTGTGGCCTGGCGGTGGTAGAGCGCGCCCAGCAGGGAGACGGTGGCGTACAGGCCGGTGAGGATGTCGGTGATGGGAATGGCGGTGCGCATCGGCTCGCCGCCGGGGCTGCCGTCCGGCTGGCCGCAGGTGCTCATCAGGCCGGCCATGCCTTGCAGGATGAAGTCGTAGGCCGGGCGGGCCGCGTAGGGGCCATCGGGGCCGAAGCCGGTGACCGAACAATAGATCACATCGGGGCGCACCGCGCGGATGGATTCGTAGTCGAGGCCGTATTTCTTCAGGCTGCCAGCCTTGTAGTTCTCCACCACCACGTCGCAGCGGGCGGCCAGCTGGCGTACCAGCTCGGCGCCCTCGGGCCGGGAGATATCGATCGTGACCGACTGCTTGCCGCGGTTGCAGGCCAGATAGAAGGCGGAGTCGTTGGTGACCGCGCCCTGCGCATCGGTCAGGAACGGGCCCATCTTGCGGGTGTCGTCACCGTCGCCGGGCTTCTCGATCTTGTAGACGGTGGCACCCATGTCGGCCAGGTTCTGCGTGGCCCATGGGCCGGCTACCACCCGCGTCAGGTCGAGTACCTTGATGCCGTCGAGAATTGCGCTCATGTGCTTGCCACCTGGAGGATTGAGATCCCGCATCATTTGCCGGATCGGCCGGCCACGCAATTCGCCAATGCCAAAGCCGGCTTACTGCGGGGCGCAAGCGTGCGTGTGGCCAGCGTGGGGTTGATGCGTATGGTCGGCGGACCCTTGTGCCGGGTGCGCCTGGTGCGGATCGAAGTCGCAGCTCGGATTGGCTTCGTCATGCGAATGCGGCGACAGCGCGCCGGGGATGTGCCGGCTGTTGAGCCCGTCGGCGTTGAGCCAGGCCCGCGTGGCCGCGGCGGCGCGGTCGATCAGCGTGCCGCACTGGGTGTAGTCGTAGGGGGAGACGTCGAGCGGGCACAGTGGCGGGACGACCGAGATATGCGCGTGATCGGCCCAGCGCTCCAGGTCCTGCACCAGCTGGCGCGCCACCAGCAGCGACAGCGCGTTGAAGGCATGGTCGATGGGGCCGCGCGGCTCGCGCCGCCGCGCGCAGGCAAAACCTGCCGGCAGCACTACCACGCGCGTGGCGCCCAGGCGGATGGCGGTGGACACCGGCGTGTTGTTGGCCACGCCGCCATCGATCAGTTGCCGCCCGCCCAGCGACACCGGCGGAAACACGCCGGGGATGGCGGCGCTTGCCAGCACCGACTGGACCAGGCTGCCGGAGGACAGCACCACCTCCGCGCCGGTGGCCATGTCGGTGGCCACCACGTACAGCGGCAGCTCGGCGCGCTCCATCGCCATATCGCCAAAGTGGCGCGACAGCAGGCGCTGCAGGGCGGCGGAGTCAACGAGGTGGGCGCGCTGCCCGCGCAGCATGCCGAACAGGCTGCGCCACGACCACGGCATCACCTCGGCCCGGCGCAAGCCGCGCCAGAGCGTCTCGAGCTGGTTGGTGCCGGCCACATGCGGGTTGCAGGCGTAATAGGCGCCGTTGATGGCGCCGGCCGAGGCGCCGATCACCAGATCAGGCTTGACGCCCCACGCCACCAGCTCGCGCAGCATGCCGGCCTCGATGGCGCCGAGGCTGCCGCCGCCTGCAAAGACAAATGCGGTTTTTTCCATGGGCTCTGGTGCAGTGCATTAAAGCGGAGATCGCTGTCAAGGAAAGGATAGGCGACATTGCGCCGGCATGACAGGCGCGCGTGGGGCCAGCGGGCGCGGATGGCACATAATGTGCATGCAGTGCTAGGAAAAGCACGCGCGCCGAGGGTGTCCTGGCCGCCAAGAGAGGAGACAATGAGCAGTTCAACCGACAAGTTTTCGGCCACCATGCGCGATGGCCTGGCCCATCTCGCGCGGCGCCTGCGCTTTGCCATGGAGGAGGGCTCCATCTGGCTGGACGAGCAGCGCATGATCCTGATTCATACCGCGGCGCTGGGCGCCTTGCGCAAGGAATTGGTGGATACCCTAGGCATGGAGCGCGCGCGCGGCTTGTTCATGCGCATGGGCTTTCATTCCGGCATGCGCGACGCGGAGCTGGCCAAGAAGCTGCGCCCGGGCGACAGCGACTTTGGCCTGCTCGAGATCGGGCCCTGCCTGCACACCATCGAAGGCGTGGTGCGGGTGACGCCGGTCAAGGTGGACATCGACATCGCGGCAGGCATCTACGATGGCGAATTCCTGTGGGAAGACTCCTTCGAAGGCGACGTGCACCGGCAGCTGTTCGGCATCGTCGACGCGCCTGCCTGCTGGATGCAGATCGGCTACGCCACCGGCTACACCTCGGCCCTGATGGGCCGCACCATCCTCTACCGCGAGGTCGAGTGCATTGCCTGCGGCTCTGATCACTGCCGCATCGTCGGCAAGCCGCTGGAGGCGTGGGAGGACGGCGCCGAAGTGCTAGCGCTTTACCAGCCCGACCCGGTGATCGAGACCATCCTGGAATTGCAAAGCGAGGTCGAGCACCTGCGCGCCCTGCAGCGCAGCACCGACAAGCCAGCCGACCTGGTGGGCTGCTCGCCCGAGTTCCGCGCTGCCTGGGGCCTGCTGCAGCGCGCCGCCGGGAGCAGTGTCACGGTGCTGCTGCTGGGCGAGACCGGTGTTGGCAAGGAGCGCTTTGCGCAAGCGTTGCACGGCGTGAGCGCCCGGGCCGACAAGCCCTTCATCGCGGTCAATTGCGCCGCGATTCCCGATGAGCTGATCGAGGCCGAGCTGTTCGGCGTGGACAAGGGCGCCTTCACGGGCGCGCACCAGTCGCGCCCGGGCCGCTTCGAGCGGGCGCACGGCGGCACCCTGTTCCTGGATGAGCTGGGCGAGCTGTCGGCGTCGGCGCAGTCCAAGCTGCTGCGCGTGCTGCAGGAGGGCGAGGTAGAGCGCGTGGGCGGCGCCGAGCCGCGCAAGGTGGACGTGCGGCTGGTGGCCGCCACCAACGTGGACCTGGCCGAGGCCGTGAAGCAGGGTACCTTCCGCAAGGACTTGTATTACCGGCTCAACGTCTATCCCGTCACCATTCCGCCGCTGCGCGAGCGGCTCGACGATATCCGCCTGCTGGTCGAACGCTTCGTGGCCCGCTACGGCGCGCGCCACGGCAAGAAGATCGTCGGCATCACCGACCGCGCGCTGGCCGAGCTGCGCCGCTATGACTGGCCGGGCAATGTGCGTGAACTGGAGAACGTGATCGAGCGCGGCGTGATCCTGGCCAGCAACGGCGGCCAGATCTCCGCGGACCACCTGTTCCTGCCGACTAGCGCGCCGCCCGCCATGGACACCGCGCCGCGCCTTGGCGTCAAGGGCACCTTGCCCGAACTGCGGGAGGCTGCGGTGCATGGCTTGCTCGATCATATGGCTGAGCAGCAACTTGCCCTGGGCGATGTGGAGACGGTGCTGATGGAGGCGGTCTTTGTACGGCGTTGGTTTTTGGACCCAAGGGCCATACGACATACCCCTACTGGGTTGGTCGTTGTTTCTTTGTACGGCGTTGGTTTTTGGACCCAAGAGCCATACGACATCCCCCTGCGGGGGCTGCCGGTCACTCTTCTTTGCGTCGGCAAAGAAGACTAACGAGAAGAAAGCCGACCCTGCCGGGTGCAGAGCAATCGCGGGTGCTAGGGATACTGGTTTCTTCGTACGGCCACAGTTCTGCTGGCATCTGCCGGTACCGGCTTGAAGGGCCACGACGCTGCCGGTTTCCGGGATTCGTAGTGCGGCCCCCGGTAGCGGTATCCTTGCCCTTTCGCCAATCTGCCGTTACCGGCGCGAAGCACCACGACACATCGCCTGCCAATGGTTTCGTGGTGGGGCGGGCGCGGTGGTCAAGGTCTCGGGCAAGTCAACCCGGTGCCACCGCGCCCACGACGGAACCGGTGCGCTTGCAACTTCGTGGCCGGCCACGCCACGAGCGACAGACGGCTTGAAGCAAGTGATGTCCGCTACCGGGGGGCTCACCACGCATCCCGGAAGCTGGCAGGTTCGTGGCCCTTCAAGCCGGTACCGGCAGATGCCAGCCAACACTCGGGGCCGTACGACGCAACCACCGAGGCCCAAATAGCCTTATTGCTCTGCGCCCGGCAGGGTCGGCTTTCTTCTCGTTAGTCTTCTTTGCCGACGCAAAGAAGAGTGACCGGCAGCCCCCGCAGGGGGATGTCGTATGGCACTTGGGTGCAAAAACCAACGCCGTACAAAGAAACAGCGACCAACCCAGCAGAGCAACGTCGTACGGCCACCTTGGGTGCAAACGCCAACACCGTTCAAACAATCAGCGCCACCCACCATCC